>SLRI01000200.1 GCA_007131045.1 Rhodospirillales bacterium | reverse complement strand
GGCGTGAAGCCCATGTTGCGGGCGACCTCGGCGGTCTGGATCGCGATGTCGGCGCAGACCTCGGGCTCGGGCAGCTCGTGCACCGTGGTATCCGCGATGAAGACGGTGCGGCCCTTGGCGATGATGATGGTCACGCCGAACATCCGCCGCCGCGGCAGCGGGCTGACGACGAGGCGGATGTCCTTGATCACCGTGTTGTAGCGTCGTGTGAGGCCGGTCACCATGGCATCGGCGTGGCCGCAGGCGACCATGCAGGCGCCGAAGACGTTGCGATCGAGGTTGACCAGCCGCTGGCAGTCGCGGAACAGGAAGCCGTTGCGGTGATTGCGTTCGTAGAGGAACTCGGCATAGGCGCGGTTGTGCGGGCTCAGCCGCGCGTTCTGGATGTCGATGCCGTCGAGCTCGGCGCGCCCCATGCCTTTGAGCGTTTCGGCGATGCGCTCCTCGCGGCCGACCAGGATCGGCTGGCCGAGGCCGCTGTTGCGCCAGGCCAGCGCAGCACTGATCGCCTTCTCCTCCTCGCCCTCGGCGAAGACGACCCGCTTGGGCTGCGCCTTGACCCGGTCGATGATCAGTTGCATCCGGCTCGCCGTGGGGTCGAGGCGCGAGCGCAGCTCGTGGCGGTACCGGTCGAGATCGACGATCGGCTTCCTTGCCACGCCGCTTTCGACCGCGGCCTTGGCGACCGCCGCGGGCACGGCGATGATCAGCCGCGGGTCGAAGGGGGTGGGGATCAGGTACTCGGGGCCGTAGCGCAGCCGCCGGCCGCGATAGGCGGCGGTCACCTCCTCCGGCACCTCCTCGCGGGCGAGGGCCGCGATGGCGTAGGCCGCCGCGATCTTCATCGCGTCGTTGATGGTCGAGGCGCGGACGTCGAGGGCGCCTCGGAAGATGTAGGGGAAGCCCAGGACGTTGTTGACCTGGTTGGGGTAGTCGCTGCGGCCCGTCGCGATGATGACGTCGGGGCGCAGCGCCTTGGCCTCCTCGGGCGTCACCTCGGGATCCGGGTTGGCCATGGCGAAGATGATCGGGTTGGGCGCCATGGAGTTGACCATCTCGGCCGAGAACGCGCCCTTGACCGAGAGGCCCATGACGACGTCCGCGCCGGCCATGGCGTCGGCTAGCGTGCGCGCCTCGGTCGGCACCGCATGCGCCGATTTCCACTGGTTCATGCCGTCCGTGCGGCCCTGGTAGATGACCCCCTTGGTGTCGCACAGCATGACGTTCTCGTGCGGCATGCCCATCGCCTTGATCAGCTCGGCGCAGGCGATCCCGGCGGAGCCGGCGCCGTTGATCACCATCCGCGTCGTCGTGATCGACCGGCCGGTGAGGTCGAGCGCGTTGATCAGCCCGGCGGCGGCGATGATGGCGGTGCCGTGCTGGTCGTCGTGGAAGACGGGGATGTCCATCAGCTCGCGCAGGCGCTGCTCGATGACGAAGCATTCCGGCGCCTTGATGTCCTCGAGGTTGATGCCGCCGAAGGTCGGGCCCAGAAGCTTGACGCAGTCGACGAAGGCATCGACCTCCTCGGTGTCGACCTCGAGGTCGATGCTGTCGATATCGGCGAAGCGCTTGAAGAGCACGGCCTTGCCCTCCATTACCGGCTTCGAGCCCAAGGCCCCGAGATTGCCGAGCCCGAGGACGGCGGTGCCGTTCGAGATGACCGCCACCAGATTGCCCTTGGCCGTGTAGTCGTAGGCCTTGGCCGGGTCGGCCTGGATGGCGAGGCAGGGGGCGGCGACGCCGGGGCTGTAGGCGAGCGAGAGGTCGCGCGAGGTGGTGAGCGGCTTGGTCGGCGTGATCTCCAGCTTGCCGGGGCGTCCCTGGGCGTGCAGCTGCAGCGCCTCCTCGGTGGTCACCGGCTCGCTGTAGTCGCTGGCCGGGCGGAGCGGCGGCAGGTCGTCGGCACCCATCAGCTCTTCCTCGCCCAAAAGCGCGCTCTCACGGTCGAGCGCCTCGCTCGCTGCCTGTCGCTGCGGTCGCGTTGCCGTCATCGGGCCCTCCTCCCTCGTGGCGACCACCGGTTGTCGAGCCCGCCCAGTGGTGTCGCCGTTCACTCTCGATACCCGTCCCCCCTTGATACTCGCCTCGAGGGGCGGTGGACAAGCATGCCGCGCTTTTTCCGGGACGTTAGCCAAATCGTAACTCATCGAGGGTATGATCGAGCCGTGTCGTACTCGAGCAGGAAGTTGTGATCGATGGCTGGCTGGATGGCACCCGGCGGCTTGCCTCGTTGTGCCGGGCCGGTCAAAGGGGAGCGGTCCGCAGAGGAGAGAAACCACCATGGCGCTCGCCCGCAGCCTCGACATCGACGCCTATAAGCCGGCCGAGATCGCCCGGCGGATCGAGGATGTGGGGGTCACCAAGGCCGGACTCGGGGTCGTCGAGACCGTGACCCTGGGCGTTCTCGCCGGTGCCTTCATCGCCCTGGGCTCGATCTTCTTCCTCCTGGTGACGACCGAGAGCGGGCTCGGTTTCGGACCCGCTCGGCTACTCGGCGGCATGGCCTTCTCGCTCGGGCTCGTGCTCGTGGTGGTGGCGGGCGCCGAGCTGTTCACCGGCAACAACCTGATCGTCATGGCCTGGATCGACCAGAAGGTCTCGACCGCGGCGCTACTGCGCAACTGGGGGTTGGTTTATGCCGCGAACTTCGCAGGCGCGGTCGGCACGGCGGTGCTGGTCACGCTCGCCGGGACGCTGGCGCTGGCCGAGGGCGCGCTGGCCGAGACCGCCTTCGCCGTCGCCCGCATCAAGGCCGAGATCGTCTGGCACGAGGCGTTCTTTCGCGGCGTGCTCTGCAACGTCCTGGTCTGCCTCGCCGTCTGGTTGACCTTCGCCGCGCGCGACGTCACCGGCAAGATCCTGGCGATCGTCCTGCCGATCTCGGCCTTCGTCGCCCTCGGTTTCGAGCATTCCGTGGCCAACATGTTCTTCTTCCCGCTGGCCCTCTTGAACGGCGCCCCGGAGGTCACCGTGGCCGGCATGGTCGCCAATCTGGTACCCGTCACGCTCGGCAATATCGTGGGCGGTGGCGGTCTGGTCGGTCTCGTCTACTGGCTCTGCTATCACCCCGGCGACGCGCCGTCATCGGGCAGCTGAGCCCGTCGCCGTGCCAGCTGCCGAAGCGAACAGGCCAGATTAACGGTTTTCCATTTATCCGAGAACGCGTATCACGCCGTTGGCGAAAACACAAAGAGGTAAGAGAACGATGATTTCGAAGCGCGAGCGACAGGTGGTGACGCGGCGCACGGTGCTCGCAGGAGCCGCTGCAGGATTGGCGAGTGCCGCCGTGCCGGCCATTGCGGC
>SLRI01000687.1 GCA_007131045.1 Rhodospirillales bacterium | reverse complement strand
TCGCCGGTCACCGCGATGTGGTCGGGCGGATCGACCTCTAGATCGAGCGCCAGGGCCTCGAGGACCTCGAGCCGGTGCAGCCGATTGCGGCGCCGATGCCAGGAGAGATAGCCGAAGGCCCGCTTGCCCAGGAGCTCGGTCACCCGGGCCCGCGGCAGCGGGCCGAGATGGACGTCGGTGAGGTGGGCCAGATCGAGACGGCTCATGAGAGGGCCGGCGCGTTGCGATCCGCGAGCAGCTTTTCGACCAGCACGAGATCGGCCGGCTTGTCGACGTCGATCGCCGCCTCGCCGAACGGCAGCGCGATCGCCCGCACCCGGCAGCCGAGCCGGCTCGAAGCCTGCAGCATCGCCTGATCGAGGCTGAGCCGACCGAACAGATAGCCCAGGAGCAGGCTCGGCCCGAAAGCCTGGACGATCCGCCAGGGCCGCTTGCGCTCGATCTCGACCCGGCACCAGAAGTCGACAGCGGCCCGGGCCCGCGGATTCTTGAGGTAGAAGAGGTTGGCGCCGGAATAGGCACCGTCCTTGAACCGCCAGTAGGTGCGCTTGGTATCCCGCACCACCGCCTCGACGGCCGACCGCTCGACCATCCCGGCGACCAGATCGGCGTCGCTCGCGGCCGCTGCCGCCTGCACGAAGCGGGCGACGATATCGGCGGTCAGCAGGGCGTGATCGGCGGTGGTGACCAAAAGCGGCGTCGGCAGCTGGTCGATCGCGGCCAGCACCGAGCGGCTCGGCGACGGTTCGGTCGCCAGGGTCTCGAGGCCGGGATCGGTCACCGCCGAGGGATCGGGAATGCTGACGACGATCCGCCCGACGCAGTCGGTGGCGCGCAACGCTTCGACCACCCGGTCGAGCATCGGCGTGCCCGCCACCGGCAGCAGCGCCTTCAGTGCCACCCCGGCGCTCTTGGCCATCGGGTCGCCATCCGGCCGCTCGCCGGCCAGTATGAGCGCCGTCAGTTTGTCCGTCGTCATCACAAGAGCGCCTTTTCGTAGACCCGATAGGTCTTGTAGGGGACGCCACCCACCGTCTCGATGATCCGCTGGATGGCGGCGTTGTCCTCGAGCACCCAGCCGAGTTCGGCCTCGGTGACGCCGCGGCTCGCATGGTAGCGCTTGACCGCCTCGATGACACCCAGGGCCGCAGCCGTCCCCTTCAGGCTGCCGCGCCAGGCCCGCCTGAGGCCCATCAGCGGCATCCGCCAGGACTTGATGCCCTGGACCTTCAACCGCCACAAGAGGCGGGCCCAGCCCAACGGCCAAAGCCGGCCGTCGAGATCGGCGATCGCCGCGTTCAGGTTGGGCAGGGTCACGGTCATCGCCACGGGCTCGCCGTCGAACTCGGCAACAGCGAAGCACTGCGCGTCGACCAGCGGCCGGATCGACTTGGCCAGATACTGCGCCTCGGCCGCGCCGAACGGCACGAAGCCCCAGTTCTCCGCCCAGGCATCGTTGAAGATGTCGACGATCAGCCGGATCTCGTCGCTGTAGCGGGCCATGTCGAGCGGCCGGACGACCAGCCCGCCGGTCCGCTGCGTGCGCTCGATCAGCCGCATCGCCGCCGGCGGAAAGGGTGCCTGGACATCGAACCGGTAGGCGACGAGATCCTTGGCCTCCGCGAAGCCCTGCTCCCTCAGCCGTGCGTCGTAATACGGCCTGCCGTGCGGCATCATGAAATAGGGCGGCGTGTCGAAGCCCGAGGCGAGCGTGCCCGTCTCGTCGTTGATCGAGAGGCTGAACGGGCCGGCCATCCGGGTCATGCCGCGCAACTGCAGCCAGGTGGCCGCCGTCTCCAACAGGAGGCCGAAGACCTCCTCGTCGTCGATGGCCTCGAGGAAACCGAAATGCCCGGTCGCATCGCCGTGCCGCTCGAGATGCGCCTTGTTCACCTGGGCCGAGATGCGGCCGACCGGCTCGCCGTCGAACAGCACCATCCAATAGGCGACCTCGATGCCGGCCAGAAACGGGTTCTTCTTCGCGTTCAGATGGTCGAGCCGCTCCATGGTGAGCGGCTGCACCCAGGCCGGGTCGTCTTTGTAGAGCCTGCGGGTGACCTCGATGAAGGCTTTCAGATCGGCGCGGTCGTGGACCGTCTGAACAGCGACCGTGGCCGGCCGGCGGCTCACCTTCTGGCCACCACGCCCGAGCCGCTCAAGCGGCGCGGCGGCGGCGGCGGATGGCGTAGGTGTCGTCGTCGGCGGAAAGCTCGGCGACCCAGGGCCACTGCTGCTTGGCCTCGCCGGTGTAGCCGAGATTGTGGACCGTGGCACTCTTCGGCTGGTCCTTGGGCTGGGCGTAGAAGGTGCCGAAGACATGGTCCCACATGTTGCTGGTGATGCCGAAATTGCCCTGCTCGCTGTGGAAGTGGTGCGACAGGTGCCGCTTCTTCAGATCGCGCAGCCACTTCAGCTGCGGCGTGAACGGCAGATGCTGGACGCAATGGACGAACTCGTAGCCGCAAAAGACGATGCAGGCGGCAGCGAACGCGGCAAAACCGCCGGCGACGCCACCGATCAAAAAGCCGATCGGAAAGGCGATCAAGGCGATCGTCGGCAGCGTGGTGTAGAGCGCGCCGAACAGCACCGAGAGATCGTGCGGGTTCTGGTGGTGGTCGTAGTGGATCCGCTTCCACACCTTGGCCGTGGACTTGTGCTTGAAGAGGAAGGTCGAGTGCAGGACGAAGCGGTGGATCAGGTACTCGGCCAGGGGATAGACGGCGACCGTGACGGCGGCCGCCACCAGCGGCTGCCAGAGGCTGGTCATCAAATAGAGTGAAATCCCGATCGAAAGGGCGGCCAGCAGCAGATAGGCCTGGATCGAGTAATGGGTGAAGAAGGCCCGGACGAGGTCGCCCAGGCTCATCTTGTCGAGGAAGTAGGTCTTGTCGCTCCAAGGGCCCCAGGAGGTCAGCATGCGCGGTTACCAATGGTAAAGGGACGGCTCTCTCTAGCCGATAGCTAGGCGCTGCGCGGGTTGGCGACAAGCCCGGCGCACGGATTCCAGCCCGGCGTGGCGCCTAGTCGACACTCTGCGCGAGCGCTGAGCCGGCCGGGTCAAAAGGTCGCTGCGGCCTCGCTGGTCAGCCGCCGCTCGATCGCCTCGACCACCCGTGGCGCATCGTCGAGCGGATGCGGCGAGGCCATGCGCTCGGAAGCACCCGCCGGCTGGAGGAGACCGCGGGCGACCAGCGCCCGGTGCAGCCGGCCCGGATCGACCGGCAATTGCAGCCGGCCCGCCGCGATCAGCCGATCGACCAGGCGGCCGAGGAGGTGCTGCTGATGCGGCGTGCCGCGATAGCTGGTGCC
>SLRI01000245.1 GCA_007131045.1 Rhodospirillales bacterium | reverse complement strand
GGCTAGAAATTGAGGCGGACGCCGATCCGGCCGACCGTCAGGGGTTCGTCGGTGAGGCTGTCGCTGACCGCGACATCGCCCTGCAGGGTGAGCCACGACCAGGCGGCGAGATCGGTGCTGAGCATCAAGAGATCGCCGCCGTCGGTGCTCGTCGACTGCGGCACCTGGCCGAAAACCAGCCGCGCGTTGAGCCGACCGTAGCCCAGCCCCGCGGCGAAGACATCGGCGTCGTGGCCGAGAAGATTGGCCCGGCCGACGCTGCCGAACACCTGCCAATCGTTGATGCTCAAGGCGCCACCGAGGGCCAAGCCGTCGGTCGACTCGGTCGACCGGCCGCCGAGCCCGATCGCCCCCAACCGCAGCTCCTCGCCGTAACCACCTTGCAGACCGAAAGAAAGCGACATCGAACTATCGCTCTCGGCAGAGTTCGGCTGGCTGAACAGCGTACCGCTGGCCCGCGGCGTGAAGTCCAGGGTCAGCCCCGCGCCAGCCGCGCTCGACGTGTACTGTCGCTGCTGCATCGCCAAGGGTGCCGCCGACAGGTCGCTGCCGGTCTCGACGCCATAGCCACCCGGCACAAGATCCATCGCGGCGGCAGGCGTTATGGCGAGCCCGAGCCCGAAGGCACCGGCGGCAATGATGGCAACAGGGTGACGACAACGCATGGCGTTATCCAAATCCGCAGGCAGGCCAACGACAAACAACTGTTATCTATATGAACGCTGCGCCCGCTCAGCGCAACGACGCCTTGGCACCGTGCGCCTCATTGGACGCCTCTGTTGCGCGGTTGCCAGGGCGTGCCCGGCATCAGGTGATCGCGCAAAAAGTGAAACGGCGGGCCGAAGCCCGCCGTCCCATTCGGATCGATCGATCAGCGATTGATCAGAACGCAACCCGCAAGCGGATGACGCCGGTGACACCGTCATCGTCGGCGATCGGGAGATCGCGATCGAAGAAAGCGACATCGCCCTGCAGCGACATGCCGGGCAACACGCCCATGGTGGCGCTCAAGACGAGATTCTGGCCTTCGATGTTCTGGTCGGAATCGAACACGTCGGCCCAGGTGACCGAGACGTCCGCCGGGCCGAGCGTGGCCGCGGCACCGAGAGTGTAGCCCTTCTGGTCCAGGTCCTGACCGTCGAAGTCGTCTTCCCAGTAGCTGCCGGCAACCCGGAAGCCGGCGAAGCCGACGATGGCACCGACGTTCCAGCCGAGGAAGTCGGGCGCGCCGCGCTTGCCGTTGGCGAAGGAGAGCGTGGCACCGGTCTGCAGGTCGAGTGCGCCGAAGGAACCGGTGTAGACCAGCGCCGTCTCGACGAAGTCCTCGTGGGCCACTGCAGGCTTCGGGGCGATCCGATTGCCCTGGATGGTGTTGTTCGGCGTGTAGCTGCCGTGGATGGTGAAGCCGGCGATCGACGGCGAGTCGTAGCGGATCTTGGTCGAGTCGCCGGTGTTGGTCGGCTTGATCGGGATACCGGCGGCGACGGCGCCCTGACCGTCGATGCCGCCGGTGCCGGCGGCGATGTTGTAGGCGCCGATCTTCGAGTTGTCGGCCGCACCGTCCTCGTTGCCGAGACGGAAGCCGCCGAACGCGCCGTCGATGAAGATCCAGCTCTCGTCGATCACGGCGTTGCCGGTGGTGGCGCCGACGGCGTTCTGCGGATCGGTCTCGAACTCGACCACGAAGCCGTAGCGGATGCCGGTCTCGTCGTCGGTGTTGACGCCCTGGACGTGGATTTCCGAGTCCGTGACGAAGTCGAAGGCGCGGATGTTGCCGCCGATAGTGGTGGCCTCGCCGAGGTCGCCGACGACGGTGTTGAAGTTGAAGAAGCCGTTGATGTTGACATCGAACGCCGAAGCGGTCGACGGCACGACGAGCGCGGTGGCGCCGATGACGGCGGTCGTGCCCAAGAGTGCGTTGCGGAAGTTCATGTTGCTTTTCTCCTCGTCACCCCAAAAGTGAGGTCGCCTTCGAGTTCATCGGGCGACACCGAAAGCCGATCGAAACAGCTGGCGGCGCCGCGGATGGGACGCTGAAGGCGCCCCTTGCTCCGGACCCGTGTTATTCATTTTGCGCTGTCACGGTGCAAGCCGAAGGGATTTCGGCCCGGGCATTGGACTCTCAGTGTGTCGAGGCTGCAACAAGCCACTGTGGCAAGCGGTTATGCCGGATTTCGCGCCGCCGTATCAGCCGAGAGGTCGGCGAGCAACCGCACGGTTTGCGCCGCCCCGTCCATCCTCGGCCTCGAGCCACGTCGCCGCCCTGCCGCGGCGAGCTCACCTTGCACCGCAGCAACAAGTGTGGCCGGATCGACCCAAGTCTCGTCGATCATGGTGAACAGGCCGCGCTCGGCCATCAGCCGGCAGCGCAGCGTCTGCTCGGTCTCCAGCCCGCCGGCATAGGGAACCACCACCCCCGGGCAGCCGGCGGCGAGCACCTCCATCACCGTGTTGTAGCCACCCTGGCTGATCGACAGCGCCGCCCGGGCGAGCAGCGCCCGAAAATCCGGCCGGGCCCGCTCGACCGTGACACCGGCGCTCGCCCGGGCGGCCAATGCACGAAACCGCGGCTCGGGCAGATGCTGGCCGACCAGCAGCCGCCAGGGCGGCCCCGCCGGAAGAGCGGCACTCGCCGCGAGCGCCACCTCGAGCAGCCGCTCGCCGACCCGGCCGCCGCCGGTCGAGACGACGATCTCCCCCGCCCCGTCGCCCTCGGCCGCGACGGGATGCGCCGGCTCGACCACGTAGCCGGTCTCGACCAGTCGGCCGCCGAGCCTCGCCCGGTCCGGGAAGGTACGCTCGAACGGCACGAGGTCCGGATCGCCATGCACCAGGAGCAGGTCGAAGGCGTCCGCCCAGCCGAGCATCTCGGCCAGCCGCTCGGGCTTGGGCGGGCGCACCAGGATGTCGCGCACCGAGCTCACCAGCGCCGGTCGCGGCCGGCTCGCCGCCACGGCCTCGAGCAACGGCAACAGCTCGAAGCGCATCTGCCGCCTTCCGAACGGGAACATCTCGAGCAGCACGAGGCGCGGCCGACGGCGCGAATAGAGCGTGAGGAGGGCATCGCGACGCCGCGCCTCGAACGTCTCGTCGACCGGCCGACCGTCCTCGTCGAGCAGCCGCTTGAAGTCGATGCCGTCGCTCTGCACCGGCTCGAGCTGCACCAATTCCGCCCCCTCGAGCTCGAGCCCGGCGAGCGGCAGGCCGCCCGAGACCAGCGTCACCTCGAGCCCGGCCCGGCGCATGGCGCGCACCAGGGTGGCGGCCCGGGTCAGATGGCCGATGCCCAACAGATGTTGGACCCAGAAGAG
>SLRI01000495.1 GCA_007131045.1 Rhodospirillales bacterium | reverse complement strand
GTCGATCGTAGCGGGCGGCGGCCGGGTCGGTCCAGCGCATGGCATCTTCCCGCCGGGCCGTCATTCGGGCTAGTGTCCGGCCACCATCGAGGCGGCCCCGAGACCGGCCACCGGGAGCGAGGAGAAAGACGCGTGAGCGAGCAACCGAAATACGGCTTCGAGACCCTGGCGATCCACGCCGGTGCTGCCCCCGATCCGACCACCGGGGCCAGGGCCACCCCGATCTATCAGACCACGTCCTTCGTCTTCGACGACGTCGATCACGCGGCCTCGCTGTTCAATCTGCAGCAGTTCGGCAACATCTACTCGCGCCTCACCAACCCCACGGTCTCGGTGCTCGAGGAGCGGATCGCAGCATTGGAGGGCGGCACCGCGGCCTGCGCCACCGCCTCGGGCCACGCCGCGCAGTTCCTCACCTTCCTCAACCTGATGAGCCCGGGTGACAACATCGTGGCTTCGACCAAGCTCTATGGCGGGTCGATCAGCCAAATGAAGCAGACCTTCCCGCAGTTCGACTGGCGGGTCGCCTATGTCGATCCGCGCGAGCCCGAGAATTTCAAGAACGCCATCGACGACAAGACCAAGGCGCTGTTTATCGAGAGTGCCTCGAACCCGGACGGCATCGTGCCCGACATCGAGGCGATAGCAGGGATCGCACACGACGCCGGTGTTCCGCTGGTCGTCGACAACACCTGCCCGACCCCCTATCTCTGCCAGCCGATCAAGTGGGGCGCCGACATCGTCGTTCACAGCTTGACGAAGTATATCGGCGGGCAGGGCAACTCGATCGGCGGGATGATCGTCGAGGGCGGCAAGTTCGACTGGTCGGCCTCGGGCAAGTTCCCGCATCTGACCGAGCCTTGTGCCGCCTATCACGGCGTTCGCTTCCACGAGACCTTCGGTGCCCTGGCGCTGACCGTGCGCAACAAGGCCATTGGGCTGCGCGACATGGGCCCGTCACTTTCGCCCTTCAACGCCTTTCTCTTCCTGCAGGGGGTCGAGACCCTGCCGCTCAGGATGGAGCGCCACGTCGCCAATGCCGACAAGGTGGCGGCCTGGCTGGTCGAGCACCCGCTGGTCACCTGGGTCTCCTATGCGCGGCTGCCGCAGAACCGGACGCCGCTCGTCGACAAGTACTGCCCCAATGGCCTGGGCGCGCTCTTCACCTTCGGGGTCAAGGGCGGCTACGAGATGGGGGTCAAGGTGGTGAACAACTGCCAGATGATCAGCCACGTCGCCAATATCGGCGACACCCGAACGCTGATCATCCACCCCTCCTCGACCACCCATCGGCAGCTCAGTCAGGAGCAGCAGATCGCGGCCGGTGCGGGGCCCGACGTGGTTCGTCTTTCGGTCGGCATCGAGACGGTGGACGACATCATCAAGGATCTCGACCAGGCGCTCGCCAAGGCGGCCTGAGCGCGCCCGCGGGCTTGCGCCTCAACCCGGTCGCTCGGCCTCGAGGATCAGCGCCGGCAGCTCGAACCGGACCCGGCCCTCGGCCGTCACGTAAGGTTCGAGGGCCGGCCGGGTGGCGTCGCGCAGGCGGTCGAACTGTCCGGAGTCGAGCATGCCGCCGAGGGTCCAGATGCACGCCCGCTCGGTCGCGATCAGGGCCTCGATCGAGGGGAAGTCGACGGTGCCCGTGTGGCGCGTGACCCGGGCATCCTCGATCCCCGCCGCCGCCGCGAGGTCGCGCAGCTGGCCGGCATCACCGAGCACGAAGGGCGCGCGCATCCCGTCGCCGACCGCTTCGCCGAACAGCCGATCGAGGACGTCGACGAGGGCGGCATAGCCCGGCGACTCCTCGACCGCGGCGAAGACCGCGACGGCGAGGCGGCCGCCCGGCCCGAGGACGCGCCACATCTCGCCGAGGGCGGCCACCCGATCGGTGAAGAACATCAGGCCGAACTGACTGACCACGGCGTCGAAATCCCGATCCGGGAAGGGCAGCGCCTCGGCCGGCGCCTCGCACCAGTCGATGCGGGTCGATTTTTGGCGGGCCATTTCGAGCATTTCGGGGTTGACGTCGAGGCCGACCACCGAGCCTTCGGGGCCCACCCGCTCGGCTGCGGCCTGTGTCAGCGCTCCGGTGCCGCAGGCGACATCGAGGACCCGCTGGTTCGGCCGGATGCCGGCCGCCGCTGCCACGATCGGGCCCCACTGGGCGAAGAGTGCGGGCACGAAGGACTGGTCATAGACCTCGGCCGGGCGGTGCTTCTCGATCACGTTGTCCATGGCTGAAACTCCCGTTTCTGGCGCGGCATGCCCGGCACCGGCTCGACCGGCGCCGTGGCGGTGCCGCCGGTTTTCTTCTATCTTGGGTGATGGCCCGAACCCATGACCCGGCGTCCGGCATGTCTGCTCCTGCGTTCGCGAGCGCGCCTACGGCACAGCGGATCGACCCGCTGTCCGATGTGCTGCGCGCGGTTAAGCTCACCGGCGCCCTCTTCTTCGTCATCGACGCCTCGCAACCCTGGGGCGTCGAGGTGCCGGACAAGGACAGCTATGCGGCGAGCCTGTTCCCGGGCGCGCAGCACGTCGTCTCCTACGACATCATCCTCGAAGGCCGGGGCTGGGTCTGCATGCCGGGGAGCGATCCAATCGCCTTTCAGGGCGGCGATATCCTGGTCTTCGCGCACGGCGACCCCTACCGGCTGCTCAGCGCGCCGGACCAGCGGCCCGAATACGATGCCGTGGCGACGGTCGCCTTCCTGCGCGAGATGGTGGCCGGCCGGCTGCCGTTCGTCATCGAGGAAGGCGGCGGCGGCGAGCCGCGGACCCGCTATGTCTGCGGCTACCTCGGCTGCGACATGCGGCCGTTCAATCCACTTCTGCAGGCGCTGCCGCCGTTGCTCCACGTGAAGGGCCGAGGGCGGCAGCCGGGCGACCGGCTGGATCGGCTGGTCGAGCTCACCCTCGAGGCCACGGAGAGCAGCCTGCCCGGCGGCGAGGCGGTTCGCCTCAGGCTGAGCGAGCTGATCTTCGTCGAGGCCATCCGCCGCCATCTGGCGGCCCAGCCGGCAGCCCAGCCCGGCGCAGGGCAGGGCTGGCTCGCCGGGCTCGCCGATCCGGCGGTCGGCCGTGCGCTGGCCCTGTTGCACGGCGAGCCGGCGCGAGCCTGGACGCTCGACCGCCTGGCGCGGGCGGCCGGGGTGTCGCGGACGGTGCTGGCCGAGCGGTTCGCCCTGCTCGTCGGTTGCCCGCCGATGCACTACCTCACGCTCTGGCGCCTGCAGCGCGCCGCCCGGCTCCTGGCCGACAGCCCGCTCAAGGTGGCGGCCGCCGCGCACGAGGTGGGATACGAGTCCGAGGCGGCCTTCAGCCGGGCCTTCAAGAAGGCGACGGGGCTGTCACCCGGCGACTGGCGTCGGGCCGCCGCCCGGCCGCCGGCTACTCGTCGCGGACGACCATGACCGGGCAGTGCGCGTGGCGGACGACGCTTTCGGCGTCGTTGCCGAGCAGGATGCGCTTGATGGCATCGCCGCTGCGATTGCCGAGGACGATCATGCCGACGTCGAGCTCCTCGGCGAGGGTGAGGATTTCGACGTCGGTGCGGCCGAGCCGGAGATGGCTCTTGGTGAGCACGAGGCCCGCCTTCTTGATGCGCGCCACCTCGGCGTCGAGCCGCGTTTGGGATTCGCTGCGGATGCGGTCCACCTGCGCCTTGGAAAGAACGTCCGGATAGATGTAGCGCGAGATCAACGTCACGTGCAGGAGGTGCAGCTCCGAGCCCGTTGCGGTGGCGATCTCGCCGGCGAGATCGACGGCCAGGGCCGACGGCGCCGAGCCGTCGCTGGCGACGAGGATGCGCATCGGAAACTTTTTCTCTTGGCTCATCGATCGATTTCCTGGCGCCGTTTCATGGCCTGGATCAAACGCGGCTGGCCGCTACGATGTTCTGCAGTTCGCGCTCGGCCCGCATCACGGCCTCGCTCGCCTCGAGCTCGCCGGTCAGGACGCGCTGGAACATGGCGGCGATGCGCGGCGAGAGGCGCGAGTAGATGGTCGAGGCCGGGCGCCCCCGGGCGGAGCGCACCGCGGCCTCGCCGAGCCCGACCACCGGCGCCGCCTCGCGCAGCGCCTGGTCCTCGTAGAGCTCGACGCGGGTCGGCAGGAAGCCGCCGGTGGTCGCCATGGCGCGTTGCCGCTCGGGATCGAGCGCCCAGCGGATGAAGCTCCAGGCGGCATCGAGCTGGCGGGTCCGGGCATTCACCGCGAGGTTCCAGCCGCCGAGGCAGCTGTAGGACGGCCGCCCGGGCTCGAGTGTCGGGATGCGCGCCACCCCGACCTGCTCGGGCGTCACCGGGCCGAACTCCTCCGAGCCGAGCAGCCCTAAGGCGAAGGGCCAGTTGCGCATGAAGACGGCATCGCCGGCGGCGAAGACGGCGAGGCTGTCGCGCTCGTCGAACGTGACCACCTCCTCGGGCATGATCCCGGTCTCGACCAGCTCGCGCGCCTTGGCGAGCCCGGCTGCCGAGGCCCTGGAGTTGATGACGATGATGTTGGCATCGGCGACTCGCATGCCGAAGGCGCCCGCGACCTCGGTCTGCGGGGTCCAGGCCCGGCCGCCGGCCGACCAGATGAACTCGAGCGCATTGGTCACCCCGCCCTCGTAGCGGCCGCCCTGGAGGACCAGGCCGTGGGCCGTGCCCGCCGTCTCCATCACGGTCCGCGCGGCGGCGGCGAGCTCGTCCCAGGTGGTCGGCGGCTCGACGATGCCGGCTTCCTCCAGAAGGTCCCGGCGGTAGAACAGCATGCCGGCGTCGGTATACCAAGGTGCTGCCCATAGCCGGTTGCGGTGAAGGGTCGAGTTGAGCGCCGCGCCGACGATCGATTCGGTCGGCAGGTCCTGGTAGATGCGCGCCGAAAGGTCCTGCAGCCAGCCCTGGTCGGCGAACTCGCTGGTCCAGATCACGTCGGCGCCGAACACGTCGATGTCGGCGGAGCGGGCGAGAAACTCCGATTCCATGAAGCGGAAGAACGCGTCGGTCTGCATCGGCGCCAGGGTCCAGGAGACCTCGATCTGCCCGTCGTGCTCGGCGTTGAAGCCGTCGATCAGGTCCTGGATCGCGCCCGATTCGTCAGGCGCGAAGGCGAAGTTCAGGCGGACGGGCGTGGTCTGGGCGATGACCGCCGGTGCGGCCACGGCAGCGGTCGCGGTGGCGGCCATCGCACCGCCGACGAGCCGTCGTCTGGAGATCGAGCTGGTCATGGCGTTTCCTTATCCTCCCCTCACCAATCGGCGCCCATCACCAATAGGCGCCGACGATGACCGCGGTGGTGACGAGCAGCAATATCGAGAGGTAGCGGTAGTTCTTCCAGGCGGGCGTGCCGCGCAGGAGCTCCGTCTCGTCGCGCCAGATCTGCGGCTTCCAGGTCAGCTCGCGCACCTGCTCCGGGTCGGGTGGTGCGGTGGCCAGGCTGACGACGACCATCAACGCCAGGCTGAGCACGAAGGAGACGCCGGCCGCATAGAGGAAGTGGATCGCGAAGAGACCCAGGATCTCGTTGCCGACGAAGCCGAGCATCCCGCCCACGACACCGACCACCAGGGTGGTGAAGGCGGCGGTGCCGTTGGCGCGCGACCAGAAGATGCCGAGCAGGAAGACCGCGACCACCGGCGGCGTGACGTAGGAGAGCACCGATTGCAGGTACTGCCAGAGCGAGGGGAAGTTGGCGATCTGCGGCGACCAGACAACGGCCACCACGGTGACCAAGAGCGTGGTCAGCCGGCCGATCGCCACCAGGGCCCGGTCCGAGGTCTGCGGCCGCATCGGGCGGACGAAGTCCATGGTCACCATGGTCGAGGCCGAGTTGAGGATCGAATCGACCGTCGAGGTGATCGCCGCCACCAGGGCCGCCAGGATGATGCCGCGCAGGCCGATCGGCAGGAGGTCGAAGGCGAGCGTCGGGAACGCCAGGTCCGGCGTGCGCAGGTCGGGGTAGAGGACGATGGCCATCGTCCCCGGCAGGATCATGATGAACAGGATCGGCAGCTTCAAGAAGCCGGCGAAGATGCAGCCCCAGCGGCCGTGCTCGAGGCTTTGCGCACCCAGGGTCCGCTGGACGATCAGCTGGTTGGTGACCCAGAAATAGGTGCCGATGATCAACACGCCGGTCAACAGGCCGGGCCAGGGCAGCGCCGGGTCGTCGATCGGCTGGATGATCGAGAGCGCACCGGCCGGTGCCGCGGCCTCGACCGCCTCCCAGGAGGGGATCGCCGCCAGGGCGAAGAAGAAGATGATCGTGCCGCCGATGATCAGCACCACCGCCTGGATGGTATCGGAGATGACGACGGCACCGAGCCCGCCGGTGACCGAGAGGATGGCCGCGAGCACCGCGAGGATCAGCACGCCGCCCCAGAGCGGCATTGCCGGGTACAAGAGCTGGACCACCAGGCCGCCGGCATAGAGCGCGCCGGCGCAGTCGAGGAACATGTTGAGGAAAAGCAGCAGCCCGGCGAGGAAATACCGCGAGCGCCGGTCGAACCGGCGCTCGAGGAATTCCGGCATCGTGAACACCTTGCTGCGCAGGTAGAACGGCAGGATGAAGAGGATGAAGATCACCAGGATGACGGCGGCCATCCATTCGTAGGAATAGACCGAAATACCCGACGCGTAGCCGGCGCCGGCGAGGCCGACGAACGAGGCGCCCGACATGTTGGTGGCGAACAGCGAAAAGCCGATCAGCGGCCAGATGAAGTTGCGGCCGCCGAGGAAGAAGCCATCGGTATTCTTCGATTTGCCGCGCACCAGCCACAGTGCAACGAATCGGCTGATCAAAAGGTAGGCGATGAGAATGCTGAAATCGATACCGGAGATCTGAAAATCACCAGGCATCAGCTGTCCTCCCCTGCACGTTGACCGCTTTGTTATGCAGTACTTTACGTTTTGTCGGGAGAGTCGACACCAGCAGCAGGTCGGTGCGCAGTAACTGCTGCGCAATTACCTGTTCTGCACGAGATTCAGTGTCGATCACCCCTGTCATGATCGGACGTCTGAACTTGCCGTCGAGCGTTACACTTTGCGAAAAAAACCGCAACCGGATTTTTTCCTGTATCGAGCAGTTTTCGTCGACCCTGACGTTTCGAGCCTTGCGATAAACGTTGGCAGGCATGCGAAAACGGCGGGGCTCGAGAATACCGCGGCAGGCTCTGCAACCGATTGAATCGAGGGCATTTTCTTTCTTCCGCCCGGCGCCCCGAAAAGCATGTCGCGCGGCCGCAAGAACGCTTCTCTTTTGCGACGTCGAAAACGCTTTTCGACGCCCATATCCGGCTCTCGATCAACCCCGTCGCAAGGCGTTCGTGCCATGACCACCGCTATCGCTACCCGCCTCGGCAACACCTTCATCGGTGCCGTCACCCAGCCGGCCCGTCCCGCCCGTCGTTCCGACGTGGCCACTCAGCGGTCCATTTGGCGCAAGCTCGGTCTGGCTTTGTTCCACGCACCCGGCCGGCTGGCCGCCTGGGCGCAGCAGCGGCAGGCCGAGCGCGACGCGTTGATCCGCTATGCGATGAACGAGGGCCGCGAGCTCGGTCTCGGGCGCAGCGAGATCGAGCGCGCCGTGCTCTTGACCGGCCGCGCCGACCTGCTCTTTCCCTCCTACTGGGTGACCGCGCATCGCCGCTGACGGCACGCTCGTTCAGCCCGAGCCCGCCGGGGCGATGGTCCCGGCGGGCTTTTTTCGTTATGGCGATGGGAGTCGGTGTTATTCTACCTTGACGCGAATTTGCGCATCTGCTCAGCTCACCCTCGACTTGCACCGCCCCTTGCCAGAACTGGGACACCGATGCTGCTGAGCCGCAAGGATTCCGATTCGACCGACACCGCATTTCCGAGTGCCGGCGGCACGCCGCGCGCCACCGGCCTCGCCGAGACCACGCCTCTGCCGGGCCCGGCGCGGCGGCCGGCAGCCGGCCCCGCTGGCGGCCAAGCTGCCGATGCCAACAGCCGCAAGCTCATCGTCGGCCAGGGGATCAGCCTCGCCGGCGAGATCACCGCCTGCGACCGGCTCGTCGTCGAGGGCACGGTCAAGGTCACGCTCAATCAGACCCGCGCCATCGAGATCACCGAGTCCGGTGTCTTCACCGACGGCAAGGCCGAGGTCGAGGAGGCCGAGATCAGCGGCACCTATGCCGGCGAGCTCACCGTTCGCGGCCGTCTCTTGATCCGCGCCACCGGCCGGGTGAACGGCACCATCCGTTATGGCGAGCTCGAGGTCGAGCGCGGCGGCAAGCTCTCGGGCAAGCTTGCCCTCTTCGATCCGAAAACCTGAGTCGCATGGCCGAGCCGGCCGATCCGGCACCCCGGCCGGGGCGCATCGTCGCCGTCGCCAACCTCAAGGGCGGCACCGGCAAGAGCACCATCGCGGTCAATCTCGCCTGCCTCGCGGCGGCGGCTTCGGGGCCCGTGCTGCTGGTCGATGCCGACCCGCAGGGCACCGCTGCCGCCTGGCTGGAGCCGGCCGAGCGGCCGGCCGGTCTCGAGGTCGAGGCCTGGCCGGTGCCCGACGATCCAACGCTTTGGGCCGATCGGCTGTTCGCGGCGGCAGCCGGCTTCGGCCGGATCGTCGTCGACATGCCACCGCAGCCCGGGCCCGGGTTCGAGGCGGTGCTACGGCTGGCCGATGTCCTGGTCATTCCGGTCACCCCGTCGGCCATTGATCTGAGGGCCACGGCGCAGACGCTGCGGCGGATCGAGGCGGTGCGGCGGGCGCGCGACGGCCGGCCGGCCTGTCTCTTGGTGCCCAACCGGGTCGACCGGCGCACCGCCATCGGCCGCGCCATTCAGCGGGCGTTGCGCGATCTGGATATCGAGGTGGCGCCGCCGGTGGCCCAGCGCTCCGCTCACCCCATGGCGTTCGCGGCGCGGCAGTGGATCGGCGCGCATGCGCCGTCGAGTGCGGCGCATCGCGAGCTGGCCGCGGTCGCGGCCCGGGTGGAAAGACGGCTCGAGGCGGCACCGGCCAACGATTACGTGCCGATGCGGGCCGGTCGGTTGTTCGAGGACGAGCTCGTCTCCAGCGACGATCTGGTGCTCACCGCCGCCCCCGGCGAACCCGCCGTGGTCGACCCGGCGCCGCTGCCGGCCGGTCCGATCAAGGACAGCGAGGCCGGGCGGATCGGCCACACCGTGTCCGCCGGGGCCGAGCGCGCTGCCGGGCCCCGTCCGGGCTGGCTCGCCAGCTTGTTGGCGAGCCTTCGGCTGATCGGTGTCTCGAACAGGCTCTGAGCCGCCATCGCCAAGGCAAGAGCGGGCGCGTGACTTCCCGTCGCCCGCCCGCTCGCTGCCGGCTCATCTCGGACGGTTGGCGACCTCTTCGTAGAGCGGCAACAGGGGCTCCACCGAGCGGGCTCCGTACTGGCCGATGATGGTGCCGGCGGCGGCCGAGCCGAGACGGCCGCAGGCGGCGAGATCGAGGCCGGCGGTGAGCCCGCGCAGGAAGCCCGCGGCATAGAGATCGCCGGCCCCGGTGGTGTCGAGCACCCGGGCGGGGGGCACGGCGTCGATGACGTGCACTTCCTGGCCCTTGACCACGACCGAGCCCTTGGGCCCGCGGGTCAGTGCGGCGAAGCCCACGTCCTGGCGCACCGCCTGCAACGCCTGGTCGAACTCGTCGACCTCGTAGAGGCTCATGATCTCGGCCTCGTTGGCAAAGAGGATGTCGACCTCGTGCTTGACCAGCTCCCTGAACTCGCCCCGCCACCGATCGACGCAGAACGGGTCGGACATGGTCAGCGCCAGGAGCCTGCCGTTCTCGTGGCAGATCTCGGCAGCCTTGCGGCAGGCGGCCTTGGCCGCCGGCTTGTCGTAGAGGTAGCCCTCGAAATAGGTGACCTCGGCGCGGGCCACGAGCTGCTCGTCGACGTCTTCGGGGCCGAGATCGACGCAGGCGCCGAGATACGTCTGCATGGTGCGCTGCGCGTCGGGCGTGACGAAGACGAGGCAGCGCGCGGTGGCCGGCCCGTCGCCGGCGAGGGCACTGTCGAACTCGACCCCGGCTGCGCGGATGTCGTGGGCGAAGATGCGGCCGAGCTGGTCGTCCTTGACCCTGCCGATATAGGCGGCCTTGCCGCCCATCGCGGCGATCGCTGCGATGGTGTTGCCGCAGGAGCCGCCCGAGACCTCTCGCCCCGGGCCCATCCGCGCGTAGAGCTCTTCCGAGCGTGCCTCGTCGACCAGCGTCATCGCCCCGCGCTCGAGCCCGAGTTCGGCGACCAGCGCCTCTTCGGCGCGGCTGACGACGTCGACGATGGCATTGCCGATGCCGAGGACGTCGATGTCGGCACGGCCGTTGGTGTCGCTCTGCATGCGAATTTACACTCCGTTGTTCCAGGTGACGCGGGTGGCTCTAGCAGCTCGTCGAGCACTCTGCAGCATTTGCCGAGTTCTGCTCGCCGGGACTCGGCCGACACGGCCGGCGAGAAAAGTGCCACGGCCAGCGTCGCCGGCTTCTTTGCGTTTGACGGCGCCGCTGGCTTGCGGCTAACTCCAAGAGCAGCGTTTTCTTCGAGCGATGGCGCATCGGGGCCTCTAGAGCACGGGCTTTCGGCCGTCGCCCGCCGAACGGATGGCGTCGATCGGCCGCGGCGCCCGATCCGACGTTTTTTCGAGCCGGCGCACCGGCCGCGAGCACCCGGTGCCCTCCAACCGAGCAGCAGGAACGACCCCATGTTTCGCAGGAAAGACACCGAACCGGCAGGCCCCGGCGACGCCAAGCCGGACACCGGCGCGCGACCTTCCGCCGACGTCAAGCCGATGCCGCAGCCGGAGATGCCGCGGCGTTCCGCCGAGCTGCCGACGGCGCCGGCGAGCGCTGCCGCCCCCGCCGGCGGCAAGCCGGCCGCGGCCTCGGAGGCCGGCGGCAAGCGGCTGATCGTCGGCCAGGGGATCAGCCTTTCCGGTGAGATCACCGCCTGCGACCGGCTGGTCGTCGAGGGCAACGTGCAGGTCACGCTGAACGAGACCCGGGCCATCGAGATCGCCGAGAGCGGCCGCTTCACCAATGGCAAGGCCGAGGTCGAGGACGCCGAGATCAGCGGCATCTACGAGGGTGAGCTGACCGTCCGCAACCGCATGCTGATTCGCGCCACCGGCCGGGTCAAGGGCACGGTGCGCTACGGCGAGCTCGAGATCGAGCGCGGCGGCAAGCTGTCGGGCACCGTCTCGATGATCGACGACAAGTAGCCCCGATGCCGACTGGCGGGCGTCGGTTCGAGCGAGTGAGCAGCCCGGTGGGCCGGTGGCTCTGGGCGCCGCTGCTGCTGGCTGTCGCCGCCTGCAGCCAGCCGAGCGACACCTCGCTGCTCGACGCCTATCTCGAGCCGCAGCGTCCGGCGGGCTGGGGTGGCCTGCCGGCACCGGCACCGGTGCCCGAGATCGCCCGCAACACTCAGCTGGTCGGCATGGCGACGGGCGACCTGCGCAGTGTCTTGGGCGAGCCGTCGCTGGTCCGCCGCGAGGGCGCCGTCCAGTATTGGCGCTACAGCTTCACCGGCTGCATCCTCGACCTCTTCGTCAACACCGACGAGGCGGGCGGCAGCGAGGTCGCCTATTTCGACCTTCGCCCCAACGGCCAGTACGGCAACGGCGCCGCTACTGCCGAGTGCGATCGGCTCGGCGAGCGGCTGACCGGCATCGAGCGTCTAGCACCCGGCCGCGACCTGCCGCCGGTCGAGAGCTTCTAGACCCGACCCTTGTAGCTGTCGGCGACGATCGGGCAGGCGATCAGCGTAAAGGTCGGGGCTTCGAGGGCGGTCTCTAGCGCCCGGGCCAGCGAGTCGCGATCGGCGGCGACGATGCCCTTGCCGCCCAGCCCTTCGGCGATTTGGACGACATCGAAGCGGCCGACGCCGACACCCTTGCGCGCGAGCTTGCGATCCTGCTGCTTGACGTCGATCAGCGCCAGCGACTGGTCGACGAAGCAGACGACGATCACCGGCAGCCCCTGCTCGACTGCCGTCGCCAGTTCGCCCAGCACCATCAAGAGCCCGCCGTCGCCGGTGAAGACGACGACCGGCCGGTCGGGCGCGGCGAGCTTGGCGCCGATGCCGAGCGGCAGCCCGCAGCCCATCGTGCAGAGCCCGTTCGACTGCAACAGGCCGCGCGGCTCGAAGGCCGGCCAGACCTGGCTGAGGACGATCCGATGCGCACCCACATCGGCGGTCGCCACCGTTTCGCGCGGCAGCACCCGGCGGGCGACGTCGACCACCGCCGAGGGGCCCCAGGTTTCGTCCGTCGCGAAGGGCTCGAGGATCGACGCCCGGGCCGCTCTGACCGCCTCTTCGGTCCAGGTCGAGGCCGGTGCGACGCCCCGGCCGATCGCCCGGAGGCCGGCGCCGACATCGCCGACGAAGCTCACCGTCGCCTGGTGCAGGTAGTGGTCGTTGGGCACGGCCTCGAGCGCCACCACCCGCTTGGTCGACGGATCCCAGGGCTGCTGCCAGCTGCGCCGCATCTCGATTGCGTCGTAGCCGGCGAGGATCACCAGATCCGCCTGCTCGATCAAGGGCATGATCCGCTCGTCGGCGGCGGGCGAGAGGGCCGCGGCACCGAGCGCCAGTGGATGATCCTCGGGCAAGAGGCCCTTGGCCTTGTAGGTCTGAACCACCGGGACCCGGAAGCTCTGG
>SLRI01000699.1 GCA_007131045.1 Rhodospirillales bacterium | reverse complement strand
CCGTGGGCTACCGGCACCACGCGGGGTTCGTGGCCGAGTACGGCCGGCCGGTGGTCGAGCTCTTGGCGCCGGTGCCGGGTGAGCGGGTGCTCGATCTCGGCTGTGGCGACGGCGCCTTGACCGCGGAGCTGGCGGCGCTCGGCGTCGAGGTGGTGGGCTGCGACGCCTCGGCCGAGCTGCTGGAGGCGGCGCGCGGTCGGGGGCTCGAGGTGGTGCTGGCCGACGGCCATGCCCTGCCCTTCGAGCGCAGCTTCGATGCGGTCTTCAGCAATGCCGCGCTGCACTGGATGACTCGGCCGGATGCGGTGCTCGAGGGGGTGCGCCGCGCCTTGCGGCCGGGCGGGCGGTTCGTCGGCGAACTCGGCGGAATCGGCAACGTGGCGGCGATCACCACGGCGCTGCGGGCGGTTCTGATGGAGGCCGGCATCGCGGCGCTCGGTAGCCGCCCCTGGTTCTTTCCGAGCCCGGCCGATTACCAGCGGCGGCTGGAGCGGCAGGGCTTCGAGGTGAGGAGCATCGAGCTGATCCCGCGGCCGACGCCGCTACCGACCGGCATCGAGGGTTGGCTCGAAACCTTCGGCGACCCCTTCCTGCGGCAGGCGCCGGCCGAGCTGCGCTCTGACCTGATCAGCCGCACCCGAGCCCTGCTCGAGCCGGCCCTTTGCGATGCCGACGGCCATTGGCAGGCCGATTACGTACGGCTGCGCTTCGCCGCCGTGCTGCCGGCCGCTCGAGCCCCGGGCTCAGTAGTCCATCCGCCACTCGATGCCGACACCGCTCCGTGAGCGGTCGTCGACCTCGCCGCGGACAGTGATGTTGCGCATCACCTCGATCTCGACCCGGCCGCGGGTGGCGCCTGTGGTCAGGCCCTGGTCGACCGCGATGAAGACCCTGTCGGTGACGTAGCGGCCGGCAGTCGCCGTGGTCTCGGCCTCCTCGTCACCGAACTCGGCATTGCGGAGGTCGAGCACGTCGAGCCCGGTGACGTCGCGTACCGCCTCAATCGCATCGAAGCCACCGCCGCCCTCGAGCCGGGCGATCGCGCTGGCGAGACGAACTCCCTGGATCGGGGTCAGGCCTTGCGTGCCGCGGTCGAAGAGCAGTTGCGACAAGACCTCGTCCGGCGGCAGCTCGGGCTCGCTCGCCAGCTCGAACTCGAGATCCTCGACCGGGCCACTCACCCGCACGATGCCGGTCATCGTCCGCGTGGTGGCCGCGGCCTCGATATAGACTTCGGGCACGGGCGGCGTCGCACCGGTGAAGGTGACGCTGCCCTCGCGGATGTCGAAGCGCCGATCGAGAAAATCCATGAAGCCTCTACGAAAGTCGATCGAGCCCAGGATCTGCGGCTCGCTGGTCGTACCGGTCACTTCGAGATTGCCGCCCCATTCGCTGTCGAGGCCGCGGCCGCGAACGAAGATCCGCGCCGGCATGTCGATCTCGAGATCGAGCCGCATGGCGTAGCGGTCGTCGGGATCGGTCCGCACCACCGGCTCCGGCCGCGGCTCCGCGCCGCGCACCTCCACGTCGAGCTCGGCCGGCTGGATGGCGCCGGCCGCCGGGATCCGCAAATCGGCGCGCGGCACCACGATGCTCCCGCTGGTCATGCCGCCGCGGCCCGAGCCCTCCATCAGGATGTCGGCGGTGACGGCAGCCCGGCCGAGGTCGCTGTCGAGGACGCGCAGATCGCGGGTGGTGAGCAGGAAGCGGTAGGGGAAGGCCTCGTTCGGGTCGATCGCAATGCCACCGGTGACCTGCAGCCAACCGCCCGCCCGATCGCGCGCATCGAAGCGCTCGACCTCGAGCCGACGGCCGTCACCGACGAGGCGTACCGCCACGTCGGTCAGGATGATACCGCTCACCGCATCGGTCACCCGGCCATTGCTGATGTCGAGGTAGCCACTCGCCACCGGGCTGCCGACGGTGCCGGAGAGTCTGAGATCGAGGTCGAGATTGCCCACGACCTGCTGGCCGTCGAGGGCGGCCAGGGCCGCCAGCGGCTCGAGGCGGGTCTGCGCCATCAGCCGGCCGTCGAGCGGTGCCGTCTGCGGCAGGTCGAAGGCGAAGGGCTGCAGCGAGAGCTGCAGCGGTACCCGGAAATCGGCGGCGATCGGCCGCTCACCGAGACCAGTGATCCGGGTCGCGGTGACCAGCCCGTCAGCATCGAGCGCGAGCTCGAAGGTGACATCGGCCGGCACGCCGGCAGTCTGCCACCGATCCGCGATCTGCAGCCCGACGATCTCGAAGCCACCTTCGATGATCGGTGACGTGAGCGTGCCCCTGAGATCGAACCGGCCGGTAAGCTCGCCGTGTAGTGGCGGAGCACCGAACTCGGCGAGCATCGCCATGGGCAGCTCGTCGATGACGAGGCCGGCCAGCGCTCGGTTCTGCTGCTGGTCGAGGAGCATATTGCCCCGGATGCGCGCGTCGCCGATCCGCAGATCGAGCTGGTCGATGTCGAGCACACCGTCCTCGAGCCGCACCGTCGCCGGGCTGACGAGGGTAATCCGCTGCGCCTGAAACACGCCGTCCAGCTCGTCGATAAAGACCGCTTGGGTCTCCCCCATTACGTCGGCCCGCGCCCGGGCGCTGAGGTTGAAGGGCCCGCCCAGATCGCCCTGGGCATCGGCCGCCAGATTGAAGAGGTCGCGGTCGCCGGTGACCCTGATGGCCGCCTCGTCGAGCACCACGCCATCGGGATCGGGCGGGGCGAAGCCGGCGGCAGTGATCTCCGCATCGACGGCAAGCCGGTCCATCACGTCCTCGACGCTGGCCTGCACGCGGGCCCGGCGCAGGGCGCCGAAATCACCGGCGATGTCGTCGGCCGCGAGCGCGACGTCGGCATCCTGCCGCCCGGCGGTGCCGTCGAAGCGGGCGTCGAGATCGATCGAGCCCCGCAGATCCTCGCCGGTCCAGGGCTCGAGCGCCGCGAGATCGCCGATCCGCCCGGCGAGGTTGCCGGTGGCCAGCAGCGTTTCGAGATCGACCACCGCCTCGCCTGCCAGATCAGTGGCCGGACCGCTCAAGCGCAGGTTCGAAAGGTCGAGCCGCGGCTGGTCGAGGACGAAGTCGCTGCGCAACTGCAGTGTATCACCCGCCTGCTCGACGCCGAGCACCACGTTGCCGCCGTAACGCCCGTCGGTCTCCCCGGCCTGGGCGGTGAGCGCGACGCGATCGAAGCTGCGATCCGCAATGAAGAGATTGTCGACACGCAGGTCGGCGTCGACCCCCGGCTCCTGCAGGGTGCCGCTCAGCTGGATCGAGCTCCTGACCTCGCCCTCGATCGGCTGGTCGATCAAACCCTCGATGGTTT
>SLRI01000390.1 GCA_007131045.1 Rhodospirillales bacterium | reverse complement strand
GTGATCATCACCGATCGCGGCCGGCCGCGCTTCGTCTTGGTCGATTACGAAGCCTTTTCGGCCTTGGAGGCAGCGCCGAAGCCGAAGCGGACGCTCTATGACGCGCTGAACCATCCGGAGTCGGCGGATATCGAGTTCGAGCCGCCGAAGCTGGAGCTGAGGCTGAAGCCGGTCGACTTCGACCTCGATTGATGTATCTGCTCGATACGATGACCGTGTCGGCGATGCGGCGCGCCGACGCGCTCATCGGCGCCACGGCCATCGTGCACGACCTCGTGATGGTCACCCGCAACACGCGTGATTTCGCCCGCTTTCCCTTGCGGCAGGTCGACCCCTGGCAGGCCGGCTGAGCCCGCCGCCTGTATTCCAGGGTGGCGGTCGTTGAATTCCGTGACATAATACTCGGAAAGGTTCGAGCATATCAGGGAGGCCGGCATGTCGATCAGGATCCGGACCAGCGCCTTTGCCCTCGCCGTCGCCGTTGGGCTCGTGAGTGCGGCGGATGCCGCGGAACTGCGCATTGCTGCCGGCGATACCGGCGACGCGCTCGTCTTGTTGCGCGAGCATCTCGATCGGTTCGAGGCGGCGACCGGGCACAACGTGACGATCGTGCCGATGCCGTCCTCGACCACCGATCAGCTCGCCCAGTATCGGATCTGGCTCGCCGATCGGAGCCCCGAGGTCGACGTCTTCTTCATCGACGTCATCTGGTCGGCGCTGCTCGCCCATCACCTGCACGACCTGAGCGAGGCCGCCGCCGACGTCATCGACCAGCACATCCCCGAGATCGTCGCCTCGCAGACCGTCGACGGCCGGCTGGTGGCGATCCCCTACTACACCGACGCCCCGGCGCTCTATTACCGCACCGATCTTCTGGAGAAGCACGACAAGACCCCGCCCGAGACCTGGGTCGAAATGGAGACGACGGCGGCCGAGATCATGGCGGCCGAACGGGCGGAGGGGAACGGCCAGATGTGGGGCTTCGTCTTTCAGGGCGGGCTCTACGAGGGCTTGACCGCCAACGCGCTCGAGTGGGTCGCCTCCAACGACGGCGGCACCTTCATCGACGAGGAGGGCCGGATCACCGCCAACGACCCCAACGCCGTGGCCGCCTTCGACCTCGCCTCGGGCTGGGTCAACAATATCTCGCCGCCCGGCGTGATCAGCTATCGCGAGGAGGAGAGCCGGGTTTTCTGGGAGGCGGGCAACGCCGTCTTCATGCGCAACTGGCCCTATGCCTACGCGCTCGGCAACCGCCCCGAATCCGCCGTCGCCGGCAATTTCGACGTGGTGCCCCTGCCGCGCGGCTCGATGGGCACAGGCTCGGCGGCCACGCTCGGCGGCTGGAACGCCGCGGTCTCCGCCTACAGCACCGAGCCCGAGGCCGCTTCCGAGCTCGCTGTCTTCCTCACCAGCGAGGAAATCCAGAAGGATCGGGCGATCCGCAATTCGTTCCTGCCGACCATCGCCAGCCTCTACGACGATCCGGAGATCGCCGAGGCCCAGCCCCTGATCCCCGAGTGGCGCCAGGTGGTCGAGAACGCCGTGCCGCGGCCTTCGGCGGTGACCGGCATCCACTACAGCCAGGTCAGCCAGGAGATTTGGACCGCGGCGCACAACACCATCGCCGGGCGCGGTGATGCCGCGAGCAACCTCGCCGAGCTCGAGCGCCGGCTGCGCTTCATCAGCGCGCGTGGCTGGTAGCGGTCGGCCTAAGCCGTTCGGAAAAATCGCGGCCGGGCGGCGTGCGCGCACTGGCCTTCTCGGGTGATCTCTTGGCATAAAGGCGCGGTTCTCGACCTCTCAGCTGCGCCCGGACCGCCACCTTTTCATGAGCACCCTCGCCATCGTCGCCGTCGAGCCCGGGCGGGTCGCCCGTGGCATCGGCCTGGCCCTTCTGGCCTATGGCGCGTTCTCGACCGCCGATGCGATCTTGAAGTTCAGCAGCGCCGGCTTCTCGGTCTTCCAGGTCGCCTTCGTCATGGCGTTCTTCGCCATGCTGCCGGTGCTCTTGACCACGATCGGTCGGGGCGGCCTGGCCAGCGTGCTGCCGCGCAATCTCTGGCTCGTCACCCTGCGCGGCGTTCTCGCCGCCGGCTGCGGCACGCTCGCCTGGAACGCGTTCGCGGTGCTGCCGATGGCCGAGGTCTATGCGCTGCTGTTCGCGGCCCCCATGCTGGTCACCGCATTCTCCGCCCTGTTCTTGCGTGAGACCGTCGGCTGGCGGCGCTGGTCGGCCACGGTGGTGGGCTTCATCGGCGTCGTGGTGATGATCGACCCGCGCTTCACCGGCCTCGGCCTCGGCCATTTCTTGGCGGCAGCCGCCGCGGTCGCCGGCGCCTCGAGCTTCGTCATCCTCAAGAAGATCGGCGCCACGGAGAAGAGTGCCGCCATGCTGTTCTCGGTCCTCTTCTGGCTGATGGCGGTCTCCTTGCCGCCGGCCGTGGCCAACTGGGTCTGGCCGAGCGCGGCCGAGCTCGGGCTGATGGCGGTGGCCGGCCTGCTCATGGGTCTCGGCCAGGCCGGGCTGGTCTTCGCCACCCGGGAAGCGCCGGCCGTCGTCGTCGCACCCTTTCAGTACAGCCAGATGATCTGGGCGGTCGCCTTCGGCCTCCTGGTGTTCGGCGACGCGCCGACCACCAATCTCTTCGTCGGCCTGGTCGTGGTGATCGCCGCCGGGCTCTTCATCATCTATCGCGAGACGGTGCGGGCGACGCCGGTCACCGTCGGCGGCGGGCGCGGCGAGGTGCCGGCGCGTATCGCCCGGCTTTGAGGGAGCGGCAATGCGCGAGACGAGCTGCACGATCATGGACGCGGCCGGGCCGTTGAAGCTCGGCTATGTCGAGTGGGGCGAGCCCACGGCCGCGCGCACCTTGCTCTGCCTGCACGGGCTGACCCGCAACGCCCGGGACTTCGACCGGCTGGCCGCAGCCCTCGCGGCCGATGCGCGGGTGATCGCGGTCGATGTCGCCGGCCGTGGCCGGAGTGGCTGGCTCGCCGATCCGACCCGCTACGCCGCCCCCACCTATATCGGCCAGATCGCGGCGTTTCTGGCGACCCTCGGCCTCGACCGGGTCGACCTGGTCGGCACCTCGATGGGCGGGATCATCGGCATGGGGCTCGCCACCCTGCCGACGGCAGCGGGGGCGCCGCCGCTGGTCCGCAGGCTGGTGCTCAACGATATCGGCGGCTTTGCGCCTGCCGAGAGCCTGAAGCCGATCGCAGCGTATCTGGGCGCGCCGCCGAAGCTGTTCGCCGATCTCGACGCCGTCGAGCAGCATCTCCGCTATATCCACCAGGGCTTCGGCCCCTTG
>SLRI01000162.1 GCA_007131045.1 Rhodospirillales bacterium | reverse complement strand
TTTCACGTCGCGGGCGAGCCGGGCGTAGACGTCGTCGGGGACGCCGCGGGCGAGACTGCCCGAGGCGACGACGAAGTCGACGTCGAGCAGCTCGAGAAAGGCGAGTGCCGCCCGCCATTCGTTTTCGGCGATGCTCGGGCCTTCCGGGGTGAAGCGGTATTCCTGGCCCGACGATTCCTCGTGGACGACGTGGCTCACCCGGGTCGGCTCGCCGATCGCGATGCGGTGCGACATCACCCCGGCATCGGCGACCAGCTCCTCGAGCACGTCGCCGGAGCGGCCGCCGGCGAGAAAGACGGCGAAGCTCGAGCTGCCCAGCTCGTTGACCACCCGGGCGACATTGATGCCGCCGCCGCCGGGGTCGAACCGTTCGTTTGTGGTCCGGACCTTGTGCACGGCGCGCACGCGGTGCGTCGAGCAGGAAGCGTCCACTGCCGGGTTGAGAGTGAGTGTGACGATTCGTTTAGCCATCGGAACGTCTCATCCTTGCGCCCTCCCCTGCACGCTCGCCGGATCGGCTCCGACAGTCGTGCAAGCGCCAAGTGTAAACCCTCTACGCAGCCGGACCGTCAGCGGATCTTTACCAGAGAAAAAAAGTGGAACGGGCCGGTCGAGCCAGCGGGTTTTGTACCATGGCAGGGCTTTGGCCGCCAAACGCCGGCTCTTCGGTTGCGCGTCGCTCCGCCCGGCGAGGCCGACGGCGGCCCAGCAGATGCGGGCCGGGTGGCAGATGCGCGCCGAGGGGATGCGGGGCTTTCTGCGCGTCGACGACGAGCGCGACGTGTTCTGTCGCCGCGTCGGCGACCGGCGCTGCGTACCACTGGGCGGGCGCCGAAATCGCGCGGTGAAATCGGCCGCTGAAATCAGGTGTGGCGTGTACCCGGCGATGGCCGTGGCGATGGTCGTTCGCCGAGATCTCGGTGAACGCCTAGCTGCGTCCGGCCAGGGTCTCGAACATCACCACGCAGCCGCGCTTCTCGGGCTCCGAGGGTGGTGCCGAGAGGGCCACGGCGATGGCTTGCGCGGTCCGCACCTTGCCCGGCGAGACGTAGGTGGCGTTGAACCCGGCTCTGGCCATCCGCCCGTCGAGCAGGCTCGTCCACATGTCGCGCATGCCGGGGCCGCGCAGGATCATGATGTTGTCGAGGCGCTGGCCGATCGTCGCCTTGCCGTCCAGGTTCAACCAGAGCGCGAAGGCGCGGTTGAACTGGCGGATCGCCCGCTCGCCGTCCATGGTCAGTGCCGGCAGCGGGCAGGCCTCGAGGACGCGGGCCAGATCCTGGGTATTGCCGGCCAGGGCCAGCTTGTCCATCTCGCGCTGCATCGCCTCGGTCCTGAGCCGGGCGTGGACGAGCGCATAGGTGCGCAGGGTGGAGGCGAGGTTGGTCCGCTCCGGGCTGGCTGCCGCGACCTCGTTGACGAGGCCCGAGAGCCGGAGATGGCGCTGGGTGGCGACCGTCTTGAGGTAGTCCCAGAACTCGCTTTCCAGCTTGATCGAGGTCCTGACCTCGCCGATCCGCATGGTCTTTCGAATCATGTGATAAAGTCCCCACGGCCAGCGCTAATACGCATCATGATACACACCTCGGGTCCGCTTTCCGATTGAGAAGAGTAAATGCGCCCGATAAGTTAGATTTCGGTTAACATGAACGAAAAAAGCGCCCTTTCGCATCGCAACGCAGGAGCTGACCTCATGACGGAACGGACCTGGTCGCAGTCGCCCGACGAGGCCGGCGAGCCGCTGGCCCCGATCATCCTCGCCCAGGCCGAGGAGGCGACCGAGCTCGCACCCACCGGGCCGCTGGAGCCGACCGGGCCGCTCGATCCGACCGAGGCCGAGCCGGCGGTCACCCTGCCCGCCGAGCTCGTCGACGTCGAGGCGGCGCTGGCCGAGTCCGATCCGGTGGCGCTGCCGGAGGCGCCGACGGAGCAGATCGAGGTGGCGCCCCTGGCTGCCGGCGAGCGGCGGGTGATCGACGTTCCGCCCGGTGGGCTGGTTTCGCTGGACGACCCGGCCTTCGATCCGGCGGTCGCGACCTATTCGGTGAACGGCAACGATCTGGTCGTCACCCTGGCCAATGGCGGCGTGCTGGTGCTCACCGGCTTCTTCGCGCCGAGCGAGGTGCCGGTCCTCTTGAGCGTGCTCGACGGTCCGCCGACCGCGGCCGAAACGCTGTTGGCGCAGGCCGAGCTGGTGCCCGAGGTGGAGCCGGCGGCACCGCCGCCGGAGGAGGCGGAGCCTGCGGCGGGGCCGCTCGGCGGGGCGGGCGCATTCCGCGCCTATGACCAGGGGACGATCGGCGAAGGCCTGGATCCGCTCGGCCCGCTCGGGCCGACCGAGTTGTTCTTCGCGGTCGATTTCCCGGAGCCCGATCCGATCGTTTTCATCGACGACGACGACGATGACAACGGGATCGTGACACCGCCGGAAACCGCGGCCCCACAGGTGGCCCTGCGCTCCTCCATCGAGGCGACCATCGGTGAGCAGTCGGGGCCCGGCTTCAATCCGGTGACCACGCCGGTCCTGCCGATCCGCGGTGACGGCCTGCGGATCCCGGACGCCGAGATCAATGGCGTGGATCAGCGCAACCTGACGCTCGATGGCCTGGATCGCGAGGTCTTCGTTCGCTTCATCAACGAGACGTCGCGGTCGATCGATTCGCTCTTTGTGCACGAGCTCAACGAGGCCGGCGAGATCGTCGGGGTCAAGCTGGTTTTTGGCGGCGTCAACAAGCCAAATGATCCGCACGCCCATCTTTTGGAGACGCCGCTTGGCAAGGAGTTCTCGCTCGGCGTCATCCCGGCGGACACCAAGCTCGGTTTCTTTCTCGTCAACGATGGGTTCCGGCTCAACGACAGCGCCATCTTCGAGAGCGGTCGGTACGAGCTGGTCAATACCAAGACCAACGCGACTGCGCGGATTACCGATTCGCCCGGCGATCTGGTGCTGATCCACATCGCCGAAGACGGTACCCGAACCGAGGTGGCGGGGCGTCGCTTCTACAGTGCCGATCCCGAACCGGGGGTGCCCGGCGACAACCCCCTCAACCCGGACGGCAAGGCGCGGTTCGTGTCGGGCTGGGACGACAAGGAAGGCCTGCTCGTGCTCGGCATCGAGGACGGCGAGACACCACGCCCGCCGACCTCGCCTTTCTTCACCTCGGGCTTGGATTACGACTACGACGATCTCGTGGTAGGCGTCCGCTTCAGCTCGCCTCTGGAGAAGGTGCTGGTCATCAAGGGTGGCGCCGGCCTCGATGCGGTGATCACCGACGAGGACAGTGAGTCCATGGTGGCGGCCACGATCACGCTCGCCG
>SLRI01000091.1 GCA_007131045.1 Rhodospirillales bacterium | reverse complement strand
CTCGGTGGCTACTCGGTCGAGGGGCCGTGGGACGCCATCCACAGTGCCAATATCGTGGGCTTGTGGAATCTCTTCGAGGCGGCCCGGGCCAACGGGGTCCGGCGGGTGATCTTCGCCTCCTCCAACCACGCCGTGGGGTTCTACAAGCGGCGTGATCGCATCGGCATCGACGAGCCGGTCCGCCCGGACAGCCGCTACGGCGTCTCCAAGGCGTTCGGCGAGGCGGCCGGCGCCTTCTTCGCCGACAAGTACGGCCTGAGGGTGATGTCGATCCGGATCGGCAATGTCGGCTTCGAGCCGATCGACAAGCGACGGCTGTCGATCTGGATCCACCCCGAGGACCTGTTCCAGCTCTGCCGCATCGGTCTCGAGCATCCCGATCTGCATCACGCGATCGTCTACGGCGAGAGCCTGAACGAGCGTTCCTGGTGGGACAACCGCTCGGCCTATCGGCTCGGCTACGCGCCCGAGCATCGCGCCGAGGACCATGCCGAGACCGCATTGCGCGCCCAGGCGGAGCTGCCGCCGGACCCGATCGGCGATGTCTTCCAGGGTGGCGCCTTCTGCTCGATGGAATTCGCCGGGGATCTCACCCGGAGCGGCAGCTGAGCCGGTCGTTCAACTGGTTGGCGACCGTTTAGGATAAATGGAATCCTAGCGCGCTAGACCTCTCATATTCACGTATTGCTAACCATTTTTGCCGGCCTCTGGGCGGCAGCGATAGGTTGCGCATGCCCTCTCGATCGAGCGTTATGGCGGCGAGATCCTGTCCGCCATCGTGCTTCATTCGGGAAGAGACCGCCGATGACCGCCGTCGACACGGCTCCGCCCTTGCGCATCGATCGCTACCTGGCCCTTCTCGCCATCCTCATGGCGCTGGTCCTCGGCCTCTTGGTGATCGGCGAGCGGCAACGGCCGGCGCCGGGCCTGCCCAGTGTCGAGGGCACCCTGCCGCCCGCCGTCCAGGCGGTGGTCCCGGCGGCGACGGCCGCCGCCGACCGCGAGACGCTGCTCGCCGAGCAGGCACGGCTCGCGGCAAGGCTCGATCAGACCGAGCAGGCACTGCGGCGGGCCGAGGCCGAGATCGAGCGGCTGCGCGAGGCCAATCGGGCCTTGAGCGAGCGGCTCGAAGGCGAGGGGGCCGCCCTCGACGACCTCGCCCGACGCCTGGCGGCGGTCGAGGCCGATCGCGATCGGCTGGCGGCCGAGGTCGAGGGCCTGGTCGCGACTCGCGATGGGCTGGAGACCCGGCTCGCCGAGCTCGGCGAGCGCCCGTCGGCACCACCGGCGATTGCTGCAGCGGAGCCGCCCGGCGACGTCGAAGCGCCCCGGGCGCCGCCTCGCGACCCGTCCGCCACGATCGCTGCCCAGCCGCGCGGCCTGCAGGCGGCGCTCGAGGACATGCTGCGCGAGCAGCGGGCCGGTGAAGCCGCGATTGCCCCGCCCGATGGCGAGCGTGCGGACGTGGCACCATCGACGCCCGGGCGGATGATCACCTTCAACGGTGCCGGTGGCACGGTCGCCGACGGCACGCAGGCCTATAACGAGGGGGACTACGCAACGGCCGCGCAGATTTGGGGGGCGCTGGCGGCGAGCGGTGATGCGCGCGCCCAGTTTCATTTCGGCGCCTTGCTGTTCGAAGGGCGGACGGCCGAGCCGGATCTGGTGATGGCCCATGTTTGGCTGAGCCGGGCAGTGGACGGCGGGCATCTGCCGGCGATCGAGTTGCGCCGTCGGGTGCGGGCGGCGATGAGCGAGGCGCAATACCAGGAGGCCTTGGCCATTCAGGCGACCAGCTGACGTTTTTTGCCGCTTCGCCGACAGCGTGCGCTCGGCGGCCCGTTATGTTGCCGGCTCGGCAGAGCGGGGTGCGGCGGATGGTCGTCAGTGTTTTCGATCTCTTCAAGATCGGTATCGGGCCGTCGAGCTCGCACACGGTGGGGCCGATGTGGGCGGCGCACCGCTTCGGGCTGGCGCTCGAGGCCCGGCATGTGCTGGACGACGTCGAGCGGGTCGAGGTCCAGCTCTACGGCTCGCTGGCGCTGACCGGCAAGGGGCACGCCACCGACAAGGCGATCCTGCTCGGGCTCGCCGGCGAGGTGCCGGATCGGGTCGATCCCGATGCGGCCGACGCAATGGTCGAGACGATCCGCGAGCGGGGGAGCCTGAGGCTGGTGGGGCGGCGCCAGATCGCCTTCGCCGAGGCGCACGATCTGGCGTTCCGCCAGTTCGAGACGATGACCAAGCACCCCAACGGCATGCGCTTCATCGCCACCGGCAGCGACGGGGCGGTGCTGTTCGAGGAGGTCTATTTCTCGGTCGGCGGCGGCTTCGTCTTGAGTGATGCCGAGACCGATCGGCCGCCCGACGAGGACCGCAACGTCGCACCACCCTATCCCTTTCGCACGGCCGAGGAGCTGCTCGCGATCGGCGACCGCACCGGGCTCTCGATCGCCCGGATCGTCATGGCCAACGAGACGGTGTTGCGGGACGAGGCCGAGATCACCGCCGGCCTCGACCGGCTCTGGCAGGCGATGGAGGCATCGATCGAGCGTGGCTGCCGCGAGACCGGTGAGCTGCCGGGCGGGCTCAGGGTAAGGCGCCGGGCATCGAAGCTCTACCGGGAGCTCTGCCTGCGCCCGGAAGCGGGTTTCAAGGACCAGCTCACCGTGCTCGACTGGGTCAACCTCTACGCGTTGGCCGTCAACGAGGAGAACGCCGCCGGCGGCCGGGTCGTCACCGCACCGACCAACGGGGCGGCGGGTGTCATCCCGGCGGTCCTGGCCTATTACGACCGGTTCGTGCCCGGCTCGAGCGCCGATGGGGTGCGGACCTTCCTCTTGACCGCGGCGGCGATCGGTCAACTCTATAAGGAGAACGCCTCGATCTCGGCCGCCGAAGTCGGCTGCCAGGGTGAGGTCGGGGTCGCCTGCTCGATGGCCGCCGGTGCGTTGTGCGCGGTCATGGGCGGCACCAATCAACAGGTGGAGAACGCGGCCGAAATCGGCATGGAGCACAATCTGGGGCTGACCTGCGATCCGATCGGCGGCCTCGTCCAGATCCCCTGCATCGAGCGCAACACCATGGGGGCGGTCAAGGCGATCAACGCTTCCAGGCTCGCCCTGCGCGGCGACGGCCAGCACCATGTGAGCCTCGACAAGGTCATCCGCACCATGCGACAGACGGGCCGCGACATGAGCACGAATTACAAGGAGACCTCCTTGGGAGGCCTCGCCGTCAATCTGGTGGAGTGTTGAGCATGGCCCAGGCAAAGCCCCAGGCGACTCGTGGCAACGGTTTCTTCAGTCGGGGTCTCGCCGACGCCGATCCGG
>SLRI01000380.1 GCA_007131045.1 Rhodospirillales bacterium | reverse complement strand
GCGGAGAAGCCGCACATCGGGAAGACCGGCGTGCCCTTCATGTAGAGAACGACGTCGTCCTGCTTGATCTGCTCGTCGATGGTGGCGTGGATCGGCTCGGCCATGATGGTCTCCTGCAAGTGCGATGCGGCGGTCGCCGCGCAACGGTCAGCCGGGTGTCTTGGTGGTGAGGGCCAGCGCGTGCAGCGTGCCGCCCATGCGGCCGCCGAGCGCCTCGTAGACGAGCTGGTGCTGGCGGACCCGCGGCATGCCGGCGAACGCCTCGGAAATCACGGTGGCGCGATAATGGTCGCCGTCGCCGGCGAGATCCTCGATAACCACCTCGGCATCCGGCAGGGCGGTCTTGATCGCCTGCTCGATCTCGGTGGCACTCATCGGCATCGTGCGCTCTCCAAACCCTCCGACCCTGACCTTCAGGCCCCGGCCATGTAACTCGGCAGCCAACCCTCGGCCCGCTGCCGCAACCTGTCCAGCGATATGGCGGGTGCGGCGCCGAGCGTCAACGAGTCGCCGCCGGTCCGCCCGATCGCCCGGGCCACGACCCCGCCCTGGGCCAAGCGGCGCAGCACGTCGCGCTCGCTGCCCGGTTCGACCGCCAAGAGGTAGCGCGCCTGGTCCTCGCCGAACAGCCAGGCGATCACCGCCGGCGCCTCGCTCGGCACCGTCACCACGGCCCCGATGCCGCTCGCCAGGCACATCTCGGCGACCGCCACCGCAAGGCCGCCATCGGCGAGATCGTGACACGCCTCCACCAGCCCCGCCTCGATCAGTCCGCGCACCGCGTCGCCGTTGCGCCGCTCGTCGGCCAGCCTGACCGGCGGCGGGGCGCCGTCGTCGCGACCCAGCACCTGCTGCCAGAGCAGCGAGCCGCCGAGCCAGCCCTGGCCCTCGCCGACCAGCACGAGCGCCATTCCCGCCGTGGCGAAGCGCAAGCCGACGAGCCGGTCGATATCGGCCACCAGCCCGACCCCGCCGACGTTGGGGGTGGGCAGGATCGCCCGTCCGTCGGTCTCGTTGTAGAGCGAGACGTTGCCCGAGACGACCGGGAAGTCGAGCGCCTTGCAGGCCGCGGCCATCCCCTCGATGCAGCCGACCAGCTGGCCCATGATGCGCGGCCGCTCGGGATTGCCGAAGTTCAGGCAATTGGTGATCGCGAGCGGCCTCGCCCCCACCGCCGTCAGGTTGCGCCAAGCCTCGGCCACCGCCTGCATGCCGCCCTGATAGGGATCGGCCTCACAGTAGCGCGGCGTGCAGTCGGTGGTCAGCGCCAGGCCGCGCCTGCTGCCGTGCACCCGCACCACCGCCGCGTCGCCGGCCCCGGGCAAGAGCACCGTATCGGCCATCACCATGTGGTCGTACTGCTCGAAGATCCACCGCTTGCTCGCGATGTCCGGCAAGCCCATCATCTCGAGCAGCAGCCGATCCGCGGAGCCCATGTTCTGCGGGTCGGCGTTGGGCAGCGGCACCGGCGACGGCGTTTTCACGTACGGCCGATCGAGCACCGGCGAGGCCCCGGCGACCGGGGCCACCGGCACGTCCGCCACCACCTCGTCCCGCCATTTCAGCACCATTCGCCCCGTGTCGGTCACCCGGCCGACCACGGCGCAGTCGAGCTCCCACTTGGCGAACACCGCCATCGCCTCGGCCTCGCGACCGGCCTCCACCACCATGAGCATCCGCTCCTGGCTCTCCGACAGCATGATCTCGTAAGGCGTCATGCCGGTTTCGCGCATCGGGACGGCATCGAGCACCATCTCGATCCCGGCACCGCCACTCGAGGCCATCTCGAACGAGGAGGAGGTCAGCCCCGCCGCCCCCATGTCCTGGATCGCGACGATCACGTCGCTCGCCATCAGCTCCAGGCAGGCCTCGATCAAGAGCTTCTCGGTGAACGGATCACCGACCTGCACGGTCGGCCGCTCGGCCTCCTTGGCTTCGGAGAACTCGGCCGATGCCATGGTCGCCCCGTGGATGCCGTCGCGACCGGTCTTGGCACCCACATAGAGCACCGGATTGCCGATGCCCCGGGCTTTGGCATAAAACACCTTGTCGGCCTCGGCGATGCCCACGGCCATCGCGTTGACCAGGATGTTGCCGTTGTAGGCGCGATGAAACGTGCACTCGCCGCCCACCGTCGGCACGCCCACGCAATTGCCGTAGCCGCCGATTCCGGCGACCACCCCTTCGACGAGATGTCGGGTCTTGGGATGCGCCGGCTCGCCGAAACGCAACGCGTTCAAGAGCGCCACCGGCCGGGCCCCCATGGTGAAGACGTCGCGCAGGATGCCGCCGACCCCGGTGGCGGCCCCCTGATAGGGCTCGATGAAGGAGGGATGGTTGTGGCTCTCCATCTTGAAGACGCAGACCTTGCCCTCGCCGATATCGATGACCCCGGCATTCTCGCCAGGGCCCTGCACCACCCAGGGGGCGGCGGTCGGCAGCTTGCCGAGATGGATCTTCGAGCTCTTGTAGGAGCAGTGCTCGGACCACATGACCGAGAAGATGCCGAGTTCGACCAGCGTCGGCTCGCGCCCGAGGATCGCCGCGATCTGCTCGAGATCCGCAGCATTGAGCCCGTGCTTGGCCAGGACGTCCGCCGCGATCGCCATCAAGAGAGCTCCGCCAAGAGCGAGCCGAACACCCCGCGGCCGTCGCTGCTGCCCAGCGCCGGCTCGATCGCGCGCTCGGGATGCGGCATCATGCCGAGCACCCGCCTGTCGGCCGACAGCACGCCGGCGATGTCGGCCGTCGAGCCGTTGGGGTTGTCGAGATAGCGAAAGGCCACCTGCCGCTCGCCCTCGAGCCGGGCCAAGCCGTCGGCGTCGATCACGTAGTTGCCGTCGTGATGCGCCACCGGCAGCGACAGCACGTCGCCGGGCGCGAAGGCCGCCGTGAACGCCGTCGCGGGATTTTCGACCCGCACGGCGACGTGCCGGCAGACGAACTTCAAGGAGGCGTTGCGGATCAATGCCCCCGGCAGCAGCCCCGCCTCGGTCAACACCTGAAAGCCGTTGCAGATGCCGAGCACGTAGCCGCCGGCCCGGGCGTGGCGGATCACCGCCGCCATGATCGGCGAGCGCGACGCGATCGCGCCCGAGCGCAGATAATCGCCGTAGGAGAAGCCGCCCGGGATGGCCACCAGATCGACGCCGGGGAGCGCCGTCTCGCCGTGCCAGACCCGGTCGACCGGCCAATCGAGCACGGTCTCGATCGCCACCGCCAAGTCACGGTCGCAGTTCGATCCGGGGAAGGTGATCACCGCCGCGCGCATGGTCTGCCGATGCCGGTTGCTGCCGAGAGCGGCTTAGCCGCAGGCCGATCCGCGTGCAAGGGCG
>SLRI01000350.1 GCA_007131045.1 Rhodospirillales bacterium | reverse complement strand
GTCTCGGGCATCGCCAGAAGCGTGTTCTCCGTCGCGATCCGATGCGTGCCGTGGACCGAGATGCCGACCCCGCCGCCCATGGTGATGCCGTCGAGCACCGCGATATAGGGCTTGCCGAAATCGGCGATCCGCCAGTTCATCCGGTATTCCTCGTGGAGGAACCGGACCCCGGCCTCGAAGCCCTCTGCTGTCGCCGTCTCGATCACCCGGCGAATGTCGCCGCCGGCGCAAAAGGCACGGCCGGGTACGGCCTTGATCAAGACGGCGCGAATGGCGGGATCGGTGCGCCAGCGGGCGAGCGCGGCCGAGACGGTCTCGACCATCGGCACGGTCAGCGCATTGAGCGCCTGCGGCCGATCCAGGATTAGGATGCCGATGCCGCCCTTCTCCTCGATGCGCACCTCGCCCGTCATGCTCGCCTCACCCCCTGTTCGCCCCACACCGCGTTCGCTCCACCTCGTGTCGGCATGGCTGTTGCAGTTGCCGATCACGCCCTAGGGATATAAGGAATCCAGAGTTTCGGCCAGCCGATCAGTAGCCCGTTGCCGACGGATCACCCGAGCGGACGCACATCTTGAGCCAGCCCCGACATCTGCCACCCTTGCCGCCCTTCCCCAACTCGCGGCCGCGGCGCATGCGCCGGGCGGCCTGGAGCCGCCGGCTGGTGGCCGAGCACCGCCTCTCTCCGGCCGACCTGATCCTGCCCGTCTTCATCTGCCCGGGCGAGGCCAGGAGCGAATTGGTGCCCTCGATGCCCGGCGTGGAGCGGCACTCGCCCGATCGGCTGTTGAACGTCGTCGAGCAGGCGCTCGAGTTCGGCATCCCGGCCATCGCCCTCTTTCCGGTCACGCCGCTCGACTGCAAGACCGAGGGGGGCGAGGAGGCCTGGAATCCGGAGAACCTCACCTGCCGGACCATCCGCCTGATCAAGCGGCGGTTCCCCGAGATCGGCCTGATCGCGGATGTCGCCCTCGACCCCTACACCAGCCACGGCCAGGACGGGCTGGTCCGGGACGGCATCGTGCTCAACGACGAGACCCTCGAGGCGCTCTGCCGCCAGGCCGTCTGCCAGGCCGAGGCGGGCTGCGACATCGTCGCTCCCTCCGACATGATGGACGGCCGGATCAGTGCCATCCGCGGCGCCCTCGACCAGGCGGACCGTCACGACACCCTGATCCTCTCCTATGCCGCCAAGTTCGCCTCGGCCTTCTACGGGCCGTTCCGCGATGCCGTGGGCTCGGCGAGCGCTTTGGGTGCGGCCGACAAGAAGACCTACCAGATGGACCCGGCCAACGGCAGCGAGGCGATCCGCGAGGCCTCGCTCGACATCGCCGAGAGTGCGGACATGCTGATGGTCAAGCCCGGGATGCCCTATCTCGACATCATCCGCACGCTCAAGGACGCCTTCCACCTGCCGACGATGGCCTACCAGGTGTCCGGCGAGTACGCGATGATCAAGGCAGCGGGCCAGAACGGCTGGCTCGACGGCGAGGCGGCGATGCTCGAGAGCCTCGTCTGCTTCAAGCGCGCCGGTGCCGATGCGATCCTCACCTATGCCGCGCTCGAGGTGGCGGCGCGGATTCGCTGAGCAGCGCTCAGCCGCACCAGCCGTGCGGGATGCGCGCCGATTCGCGCAGCACCAGCGAGACCGGCACCCGGGCCTGGCGTGGCGCGCTCGCCGGCCGCTCGATCCGCTCGAGCAGCAACTGCACCGCATCGTTGACGATGCGGTCGACCGGCTGGTGCAGGGTGGTCAGCCGGTAGGAAGGGGCGCTGGCGTGCGGCACGTCGTCGAAGCCGACCACCGAGACGTCCGCGGGCACCCGCAGCCCAAGCTCGAAGCGGAGCACGTCCATCACGCCGAGTGCCATGTGGTCGCTGGCGACGAACACGGCATCGGGGCGCTCGTCGGCCGGCCGATCGAACAGCAGCCGGGCGGCGGGGCGGACCTCCTCGACGGTGTAGTTGCCGACTGCCCGATCGAACAGCGACAGGCCGGCAGCGGCCAGGCCCTGGCGGAACCCGGTCTCGCGGTCGCGCTGGGTCGAGACGTCCTCGCGGCCGGCGATATAGGCGATCCGGCGGTGCCCGCCCGCGGCCAGGAACCGGGCCACCGTCCGGCCGCCCTCGAGATTGTCGACGCTCACCGCCGAGACGTGCGGGTCGTCCTGGATGCGGTTGAAGAGCACCACCGGCACGCCCGAGCGCTCGCAGGCGGTGACCCACGAGGAGGACAGCGTCACCGAGGCAAGGATCACCCCATCGACCCGGTACTGGAGGAAGGCCTCGACCGTCTCGTCGGCGGAATTCGCGTGATCACGGTCGAAGAACATCATCGTATGGTAGCCGAAATCGCGCAGCCGGCGCACCAGGCGCTCGACCGCCATGGGGTAGAAGTCGTTGGCGAGGAAGGCGATGGCGATGCCGATCAGGTTCGAGCGATGGGTGATCAGCGAACCGGCGAGACGATTGGGCTGGTAGCCGAGCGCCGCTGCTGCCTGCATCACCCGGTCCCGCATCGACTCGCTGACGCTGGCGCCGGGGGTGAAGACGCGGCTCACCGCCGACTGCGAGACGCCGGCGTGCTTGGCGACGTCGATGGAGTTGACCCCGATCTTCAAGAGGCGCTGCGGCATGACGGATGGCCACCAGGGTGGGACGGGTCGGCGCCGCGTGCCGGTCGGAGGCTGTGGGAATGAAGAGACAAGGCCAACAGCATCTCGATATCCTGCACCGCCGCAGCCGATACACGCCTGCCAATATTTACCCAGCGCGGCAGACCCGGCCTGACGGCTGATCGGTGACCATCCTCGAATGGTCGGAGCGGCAGGATTTGAACCTGCGACCTCCGGTCCCCCAGACCGATGCGCTACCAGGCTGCGCTACGCTCCGACGGCGATGAATGTAGCGAGGCTTCAGGGGTGCGGCAATGGTGGTGTTGCGCCGTTCGAGAGCGAATACCCGGCGCTCAGGCTCCGCGCCGATCGGCCGCGCTCAATGCGGCGTCGACGTCTCGGCGCAGGTCCAGGAGCTCGTCGCGCAGGCGCTGCAGCCGCGCCAGATCTTCGCTGGTCGCTGCCCGGGGGTCCGATGCCGTGTGCGCCACCGGCGGTGCCGCTGCCGCCGGCACGGGCTCGATCGCATCGTCGGCGGCGTGCGTCGTCTCACGGCCAGGATTTTCGCCTTCGGGCGCAGGCGCCGCATTGGTCGGGGATGGCGGCGTCTCGGCGGTGCCCTGCAGCTCGGCCTGCGAATTGCCTTCCGGCGGCGGCTTGGCGGCGGCCGGTGGCTTGGCCCGCCGCTGGCGCAAGAGCTTTTGCGCGCCCTTGATGGTGTAGCCTTCGTC
>SLRI01000190.1 GCA_007131045.1 Rhodospirillales bacterium | reverse complement strand
TGCTCTATCCCTGAAAGACCCGTTGGACGATTTCGGGCCATCTGCTTTGCGGTCGCTCGGGCCTTGGCGGTGGGTTGTCGCTGAAGAGGGCTTCGACGGCTTTTTTGGCGTTGGCGAGGTCTGTCAGGGGTGGGGTTGTGGTCTGGTGGGGTCGGGTTTGGCCGAGCCAGGTGGCGCGGCCGGCTCGGACTTGGGTGTCGTGGATGATGCGGACGTCGCGGGTGAGGCGGGTTGGCAGGGTGATCATGCCGAGTTGGTACATGAGGGCCTGGAAGCGGAAGTCGGCGAGGCGTTCGGGGAGGCTGCGCTTGGTGATGCTGCCGTCCTCGGGGCGTGGGGGGCGGTTGCTGGTTTTGCCGCGAGCGAGGTCGAAGATGTGGGTGGGTTTGCCGGATGCGACGGCTTCGGCGAGCATCGACATGCTGTCGCTGGTAACGACCACTTCGCTTGCCAGTCCCAGAAAGGCGAAGAAGGGGTTTTCGGCGGCTGGCTGGAACTTGGTGAAGCGGTGGAGGGTGTGGGGGGCTCGCAGTTGCGCCTCGAAGGCGGCGATGGCGCCTTCGGGGGTGCGGGCGCTGGTGGTGACCAGCAGCGAGCCCCCCTTTGCCTCGGCCATGCGGGAGCTGTGCCAGCCGAGGAGCGCGCCGTTCTCGCGGTCGAAGTTGTAGGGGCCGGCGTGGCCGCCGAGCAGCACGGTGATGTGGGGTTCGGGGAGGTGGGCGAGGCGGGGTTGCCAGCGTCGGGCTTCGGCCTCCAGGCGCTCGGTGTTGACCCGTTGCAGCGGGAGTTCGTTGTGCAGGATGTGGGGTTTTCGCGGCAGGCGGTATTGCGGCGTGGTGACGATGAGGTCGAAGCATTCGTGCAGCGCCCAGGGCCTGCCGACATGGACGAGGCGGACGTTGTCGAATCCCGCTCGTTGTCGGATCCAGCGGACCAACGGTTCGTTGCGCCGGCCGGCGGAGATGACGAGCTCGGGCCAGGGGGGTTCGAGCGGGTCGGACCGCTCGAGGACGAGGCCCTTTGTGGTCGGGCCGGCGAAGAGGTTGGTGAAGAGCTCGGTTCGGCGGTAGGCGAGGCGCTTGGTCTGGTAGGGCCAGCCGAGGGCTTCGGCCAATGCCGTGATCTGGGTGTTGTCGCCGGCCTTGCCGCCCAGCATGAGCCAGGTGCGCGGCGGGGGTTCGCGCCGGGTGGGCATCTTGTCGGTCGGGACGTTCAGTTCGGGGTTCGGCGCAGGCCGAGGCGTTCGGCGGCACCGGCCACCGCCCCGATGCCGGCGATGATGAACTCGTTGGGGCGCATCAGCCGGGAGAGCAGGACTTCGCCGAGGCTGGTGCGGGTGACCAGGTGCTTGAAGCGGCGGATCGGGCGGGTGCGCTTTTTCTCGGCCATGTGGTCGCTGCCGAGCACGGCCTGGACGGCGAGCATGGGGAAGTAGGCGTAGCAGCCGCCGAGCCGGGCATAGGCCGCATCGATGCCGGCGCCGGCGCGTTTGTCGATGCGGCCGGCGCGGTCGGCGAAGCGGTGCGTCTCGAGCCAGTGCAGCAGCCGGCGGCTGGCGAGGTAGGCGTGGGCGCAGGCCGATGCGGTGGCCAGGGTGTCGGCGGTGTGAAAGCGGGCGCGGAGCGGCCAGTGGCCGAGGAAGAAGATCGTCCAGTCGTCGGGCAGGCGGTCGATGGCGGCGCTTACCCGGGCGAGCCTCTGGCTGGTGATCTTGCGGGTGAAGCGGACGTCGTCCTCGAAGACGAGGGCGCGTTCGGCGCCGCGATCGAGGGCGTGCCGGGCGACGGCGCGGTGCGCTTCCCAGATGCCTTCGATCACCCGGGTCGGGTGGCGGGTCGGGCGGTGGAAGAGGACGCGGCGGCAGAGGCCGGTGCGGTGGAACTCCCGGGCTGCCGCCTGCATCCGGTCGTCGCGTTCCTCGAGCGAGATGCAGTAGGCCGCGTCGGCGAAGGACCAGTCTTCGGTGTCGACGGCGAGGTCTCCGGCGGTGCCGGTGCTGCGGCAATGCGGGCAGCTCGGGTCGATCGGCACCGGGTGGAAGCGCGCCGCGGCGAGGGCGGGCGAAGCGTCGTCGGCGGCGCCGGCTGCCGGCCCGTCGGCGTTCCGGATCTCGTGGTCGAGGATGGCCGTTGCCATGATCGTCTCAGCCTTTCTGCCGGGCCGCCGGCGGGTGCCGCGCGGTCGGTCGGCTCGCGACTCGTCGATTGTTCCGTCCAAATGGCGCACGCGCCGTCACGACAAGTCGAATTTGGCGCACGATTCGACAGTTGTCGATGCGACGAGCTGTAAAATAAGCGCGAAAGCGGCACAACGGCGAAGCGCCCGTGTCCGCTGCATGTCCCCCGAACTCTCGTCGGGTCACCGGCAGTCTCCGGCGCTCTATCCCACTCCAGACCGAGAGTAACGGAGGGGCGTGGGGAGGCACTGCCTCCCCACATTTCTTGATTTCAGAAAATGCCGGCCTCGAGACCGGCGGCCATGAAGCTGCCGAGCTCCTTCGCCTGATCGAGAAAGGCCGAGTCCCACTTGCCGCGGCAGACGACGGGCTCGTGCACCTCTTTCCAGCGCAGGCCGGAGGTTATGCTGGCGACGGCGCGGCAGGTGCCGGTGCCGTCGTGGCCGGCGCGGACCAAAAGCGCCATGGGCAGGGCGTCGGTCTTGTCCAAGACCGGGTAGTAGCAGCGGTCGAAGAAGTCCTTCAGCGCCCCGCTCATGTAGCCGAGGTTCTCGGTGGTCAGCAGCAGCACGGCATCGGTGGCGAGGACGTGGTCGGGGTGGGTGTCGAAGGGGCTTCGGGCGGTCGTCTCCACCCCTTCGATCTCCGGCAGCCGCGCCCCCTCGAGCACGGCGTCGCGCAGGGCCGCCGTGTTGGGCGAGGGGGCGTGGGCGATGAGCAGAAGCTGTTTCAGCCGGTGATCTCGATCTGGCTGAAGAAGAACGCGATCTCGGTCGCGGCGTTCTCGGGGCTGTCCGAGCCGTGCACCGAGTTGGCCTCGATGTTCTCGGCGAAGTCCTTCCTGATCGTGCCGGCATCGGCCTTGGCGGGATCGGTGGCGCCCATCACCTCGCGGTTGCGGGCGACCGCGCCTTCGCCTTCCAGCACCTGCGCCACCACCGGGCCCGAGATCATGAAGCCGACGAGGTCCTGGAAGAACGGCCGCTCGCGATGCACCGCGTAGAACGCCTCGGCCTGTGCCCGGGTCAGCTGCAGCCGCTTTTGCGCGACGATGCGCAGCCCGGCCTCCTCGAAGCGCTGGTTGATGGCGCCGGTGAGGTTGCGGCGGGTGGCGTCGGGCTTGATGATCGAGAGCGTGCGCTCTGCGGCCATGGGTCGAACTCCTGTGCAGGGGAGGGGGAAAAGGTTGCGCGGCTCTTAGCAGCCGGCAGGCCGGTTAGGAAGATGCCGCACGCTGCCAGCCGCCCCGTTCGTTCTGCTGCCAGTAGACCCGCGTCATCCCCTGTCCCTCGGCCCAGCGCCAGCGCTCGCGCGCGGCCGCCACCGCATCCTGGTCGCGGCCGTCGAAGAGCTCCAGGACGCGCGCGAACTGCCCCGCGTCGTCGGCCGCAGCCCCGTCGACGACGACCAGGATACTGGCCTCGTTGGGCCGATCGGTGCCGATGGTCAGCCAGATCGGCTGGCGTGACGCGTGGCCGTCGGCCGCCGTGCCGTGCGGCAGGAAGGCGTCGTTCCTGTAGGTCCAGAGCAGCCGGTCGAGCTGATCGAGCCGTTCGGGCTCGGTGCAGCGGACGACCACCCGGGCGCCGCTCTGGTGCGCCTTCTCGAGCAGGCGGGGCAGCGCCTGGTCGAGACCGCTTCGGGTCAGGTGATAGAAGCCGTACTCGGTCAAGCCTCGGCCTTTTTCGCCTCGGTCATGCGGCGCACCGTCTCGTCGAGCAGGCGAACGCCGAAGCCGGTGGCGCCTTTGGGTGCCAAGGGCAGATCACGGCTCGACCAGGTGACCCCGGCGATGTCGAGATGCGCCCAGGGGATGTCGCCGACGAATTCCTGGATGAAGACGGCGCCGGCCGAGGCCCCGGCCTCGCGGCCGCGGCCGACGTTCTTGATGTCGGCGATCTGCGACTTGATATGCTTGGAATAGGGCTTGCCGAGCGGCAGCCGCCAGAGCCCCTCGCCGGTCTCCTCGGCGGCCGCGAGCAGGGTCGTGGCGAGGTCGTCGTCGGTGGCGAAGAGCCCGCCGTTCTCGTGACCCAGCGCCACGATCACCGCCCCGGTCAGGGTCGCCAGATCGATCATCGCCCGCGGCTTCAGCTCCTCCTTGGTGTAGTGGACGAGGTCGGCCAGGACCAGCCGGCCCTCGGCGTCGGTGTTGATGACCTCGATGGACTTGCCGGCCATCGAGGTGATGACGTCACCCGGGCGGATCGCATTGCCGGACGGCATGTTCTCGACCAGGCCGATGATGCCCACGACATGCGCCTCGGCCTTCCGCGCCGCCAGGCTGTGCATCGCACCGACGACGGCCGCGGCCCCGCCCATGTCCCATTTCATCTCCTCCATGCCCGCCGCGGGCTTTAGCGAGATGCCGCCGGTATCGAAGCAGACCCCCTTGCCGACCAGCGCCACGGGCTTCTCGTCGGCATTGCCCTGCCAGCGCATGACCACGACATAAGGCGGCCGCACGCTGCCTTGTCCGACCGCCAGGATCGCCCCCATGCCGAGCCGCTCGAGCTCGGCCGGGCTCATGATCCGCACCTCGATGCCGAGCTTCTCGAGCTCGAGGCAGCGCTTGGCGAAGCTCTCGGGATAGAGGACGTTGGCGGGCTCGGTGACCAGGTCGCGGGCGCGCGCGACCCCGCCGAGCGTCGCCTCGATGGCCGCCAGATAGCGATCGTCCGGGGCTTCCTCGAGCTGCAGGGTCAGTTGCTCGAACCGGGTCTCCTCGTCGGGCTCCGGCCGCTGGTACTTGCGAAAGGCATAAGTGGCGAGACCGGCGCCGCGGGCGATGTCGGCTGCCGCCGTCACCGGATCGGCGCCGAGCTCGAGCCCGCCGAGCTCGGCCAGGACCGCCTCTTTGACCCGGAAGGCCTGCAGCTGCTTGGCGAGCCCGGCGCCCAGCTCCTCGCGATCGAGCCGCTTCAGGCCCTCGGGCTTGCCGATCCCGAGCAGCAACACCCGCTCGTGCGGCAGCCCCTCGGGCAGCAGCAGGTCGATCACCTTGCCGTGCTTCAGCGGCCCCGCCGCCGCCAGCGCCTTGCTCAGCCGGCCGCCGGACGTCTGGTCCAGGGATGTGGCCGCCCGGCCGAGCCTGGTCGGCACGGCCACGCCGACGACCACCGTGCCACGCTCCGGCAACGCCCCGGCCACCAGGTTCACTTCGATCAACGCTTTTTCTCCTCCTGCGGGGGACACTGTGCTAGCAGGCCGCATCGATGGTCGGGGCGGCGAAACTCATTGTCGAGGCACGAAAATGGTGCCCTTGCTCCGAGCAAATGGCTTTCGAAAGCGGCGAGCGCAAGCGTGGAGGTGGACGGGCATGGCTGAAGAGGCGGCGGGCGTGGTCTGGCCCCCGCCCGCACAGCGGCCCGCAAAGCCGGAACACCGGCACCTCGCCGCCGCCGTGATCGCGGCACTGCTCACCTGCCTCGCTGCACCCCAGCCGGGCTCGGCCCAGCCGGCCGACGTCGGCACTGAGCCGGTGACGCTCATCGCAGACGAGATCAGCTTCGCGAGTGACGCCGACCTCGTCACCGCTCGCGGCAATGTCGAGCTCAGCCAGGCCGGCCGCACCCTGATCACCGACCTGATCAGCTACGACCTCGCCGCCGGCACGGTCAGGGCGGTCGGCAACATCATCCTGATCGAGCCCACGGGCGACGCCGTCTTCGCCGAGGAGCTCGAACTCGACGACCAGTTGCGCGACGGCTTCGTCGACGGCATCGGCGTGCTGCTCGCCGACGACTCCAGGCTCGCCGCGGCCCGCGGCGTGCGCCAGGAGGGCGAGCGCACCATCCTCGATCGCGCCGTCTACAGCCCCTGCGAGGTCTGCGAGGGCGGCGGCGCCCCGCTCTGGCAGATCAAGGCCGAGCGCGTCGTCCACGACACGGTCACCGGCACCATCGCCTACCGCAACGCCAGGCTCGAGCTGTTCGGCGTGCCGGTCGTCTACACCCCCTATTTCTACCACCCCGACCCGACGGTCGAGCGCCGCACGGGCTTCTTGAGCCCCTCGGTCGGCAGCGATTCCGAGCTCGGGCTGACCCTCGAGACCCCATTCTACGTCGATCTCGCGCCCAATCGCGACATCGTCCTGAGCCCGCTCTTCACGACCGACGCCGGCGTGCTGCTGGGTGCGGAATACCGCGATCTGCAACGCTTCGGGCTCACCGAGATCGAGCTTGCCGGCACCTATACAGACGCCGCCGGCAAGCGCGACGCCGACGGCCGGCTGCAGCCCCGCGACGGCAACGAGTTCCGCGGCCACATCGACGCGGCCGGCCGCTACACCCTGAGCGAGCGGGACCGCGCCGGCTTCGATCTGCGGCTGGCCAGCGACGACACCTTCCTGCGCCGCTACGACATCTCGAGCGACGACGTGCTGGAGAACCACGCCTTCGCCGAGCGGTTCGGCGAGCGCAGCTACACCGCCCTCAATCTCTTCGGGTTTCAAAGTCTGCGCGAGACCGACGACCAGGACGAGATCCCGCTGGTCCTGCCTTTGGCCGAGGCCCGGGCCTTCGGCCCCCGCGATCGGTTCGGCGGCCAGGCCGACCTCCGCGCCAGCGTGCTCGGCCTCAGGCGTGACGACGGCCTCGATACGCGGCGCTTCTCGACCGAGGTCGGCTGGCAGTTGCCGCAGATCGGCACGCTCGGCGACGTGCGCTCGCTGCGCCTGGCCTTGAGGGGCGACATCTACAATACCACCGGCGACCCCCGGACCCGCGGTGCCGCCGGCGGCAGCAACACCGAGGCTCGCCTGGTGCCCAGCCTCAGCGCCGACTGGGGCCTGCCGCTGGTCGGCGAGACCGGCAGCTGGTCGCACGTGATCGAGCCTCGCCTCGCCTTCAGCTACATCCCCGGGGACCCCAACAGGAACGCGATCCCGAACGAGGACAGCCTGGTCTTCGAGTTCGACGAGACCAACCTCTTCGAGGCCGATCGCTTCACCGGCATCGATCGGGTGGAGAGCGGCGCCAAGCTCGCCTACGGGCTCAATTTCGACTCGGTGGGACCCGCCGCCTGGCGGGTGGCGGGGCTGATCGGCCAGAGCGTCAGAGCCGGGCCGGACGCGCTGTTCCCGGATGGCTCCGGGCTCGAGGACGAGCTTTCCGACATCGTCGGGCGGATCGAGCTGCGCCCGCTCGAGCTCCTCGACGTCGGCTACCGGTTCCGCGTCGACAAGGACTCGCTGGTCTTTCGGCGCAGCGACCTCACCCTCGCCTTCGGCCCGCCCCGGCTGCGCTTCGACATCCAGTATCTCAGGCTCACCGACGAGCTGCCGGACCAGGATCTGCGCCGGCGCGAAGAGATCGTCGGCGGGGTCCGGCTGCAGATGCTCGAAAGCCTCGCCGTGGGCGTGCGCACCAGGCGTGACCTCGAGGAGCAGCGAACCATTTCGACTCAGTACGGCCTGATCTATACCAATCCGTGCCTGGTCCTGGTCGCCGGCCTCGAACAGAGCTTCACCCGTCGCGGCGAGCTTGATGACGAAGTGCGCTTCAAGGTAAGGGTGACGTTCCGGGGCCTCGGCGACGTCGAGGCCGCAACCGGCGTGTTCTGACAACCCCAGCCGGTGGGCGAGCGCTCGCCGCATCGGCCGAAGTGACCAATGTGAACGGATCAATGGTGCGCTCGCGGAACCTCCTCGTCCTCTTCATGCTCGCCGGCCTGCTCTGGACGCTCGCCGGACCGCCCTCGGCCACGGCGCAGGCCCCGTCGGCGAGCCGCATCGCCGCAGTGGTCAACGACGACATCATCTCGACCACCGACCTGCGCGACCGGCTGCGCCTGGCCATCCTCTTTTCCGGCCTGCCGAGCGACGTCGAGACCCAGCGCCGGATCGCGCCCCAGGTGCTGCGCCGGGTGATCGACGAGCGGCTGCAGCTGCAGGAAGCGCGCCGCCGCGGAGTCGCCGTACAGCGGCAGGAGGTGATGGGGGCATTCCAGAACGCGGCCGCTGCCAACAACATGACGGTGGACCAGCTCAGGGGCTTTCTCGCCGAGCAAGGTATCGCTCCCCGCACCCTCGAACAGCAGATCGAGGCCGAGCTCGCCTGGCTCCGGGTGGTGCAGCGCCAGTTCGCCGATCGCGTGGTGGTCACCGACCAGCAGGTCGACCTCGCTCTGGACGCGGCGGCGAGCACCGGCCAGGTCGAGGTGCTGCTCTCCGAAATCGTGCTGCCGATCTACGATCCGGCCGACACCGATCTGGTCCTCGCCGAGGCCCGCGACTTGCGCCAGACGATCGCCGAAGGCGGCGACTTCGCCGCGATCGCCCGGCAGGTCTCGGCCTCGGGCAGCCGCAACGAGGGCGGCGATCTCGGCTGGGTGCCGATCAACGCCGTGCAGGCGTCGCTGCGGCCGGTGCTCGCCGACCTCGAGCCCGGTGAGGTCTCCGAGCCCGTAACCACCCCCTCCGGCGTCCAGCTCTTCTACGCCCGCGACCGCCGCACCGCCGGGCAGAACGTGCCGACCGATCTCCGCCGGATCGCCCAGCTGCTCTTCCCGCTCGACCCCGAGGCGCCGGAGACGACGGTCGAGAGCACCTTGGCCGAGGCTCGCGAGGCCTCGGGGGAAATCGCCGAATGCCGCGACATGGAACGGATCGCCCGGCAGCGCGCGCTGCCGGCTTCGGGTGACTTGGGCTGGCTCAGGGCGACCGACCTGCCGACCGAGATGGCCCGCACGGTCGCCACCCTGCCGCTCGAGACCCTGAGCCGGCCGGTCCGCTCGAGCTCGGGCATCCACCTGGTGATGGTCTGCGCCGACGGCCGCAGCGCCGGCGACGAGGCGCGGCGTGCCGATCTGCGCCGCAGCCTGGAGGACGAGCAGCTCGAGCTGCTCGCCGGACGCTTCCTCCGGGACCTGCGCAAGGACGCGTTCATCGACGTCAGGGTCGGCGGCTGAGCACGACCGAGAGGGCGCCGCGGCTCAGGGCGGTCATCGACCGCTTCGGCCTCGCCCCCGACAAGCGGCTCGGCCAGCACTTCCTCCTCGATCCAGCGATCCTGGCGCGCATCGCCGAGGCCGCGGGCGACATTGCTGGCCGGCCGGTGCTGGAGATCGGCCCGGGCCCGGGCGGGCTGACCCGGGCGCTGCTCGATCGCGACGCCGACGTCGTCGCGATCGAGCGTGACCCGCGCTGCGTCGCTGCCCTGGCCGAGCTCGGCGCCGCTTTCGGCGAGCGGCTGAGCGTCATCGAGGCAGATGCGCTCGGCATCGACATCGCCCGGCTCGCCGCCGAGCGGGGGATCGCCCGGCCCTGGGTGATCGTCGCCAACCTGCCCTACAATATCGGCACCGAACTCCTGGTCCGCTGGCTGCACCGGCTCGACCACGTCGCCAGCATGCATCTCTTGCTGCAGAAGGAAGTGGCGCTGCGGATCACCGCTACCCCGGGCGGCACCGCGTTCGGCCGGCTCGCCGTCCTCTGTCAGTCGCTCTGTGTCGTCCGCCGCTGCTTCGATCTCGGCCCCGGCGCCTTCCACCCGCCGCCCAAGGTGACCTCGAGCCTGGTCGAGCTGATCCCCAGGCCACCGATGGAGCGCCCCGAGGGCGCCCGGCTCGAGGCGCTCGAAGCGGTCAGCCGGGCCGCCTTCGGCCAGCGCCGCAAGATGCTGCGCACCAGCCTCAAGGCATTGACCACCAACCCGCTGCCGCTGCTGGAGACGAGCCGCATCGCCGCCGACCGGCGGCCCGAGACGCTCGACCTCGACGAGTTCATGGCGCTGGCCGACGCCTGGCGGACGCTCAGGCGGAGCCGCGGAACTGCTTGACGAACTCGCCCAGCCCCGGCTGCCGTACCCGCCTCAGGCGCTCGGCCGCGAGAATGGCGCGCACCGCGGCGACGCTGACGGCGAGGTCCTGGTTGATCAGGACGTAGTCGTATTCGGGCCAATGGGTGACGTCGTTGGCGATCTGCGCCAGGCGATAGCGGACCGTGTCCTCGCTGTCCTGGGCGCGGGTCCGGAGCCTGGCCGCGAGCTCGGCCGTGGACGGCGGCAGGATGAAGATGCCGACCATGTCGTCGCCGGCCGCCTCGCGCAGCTGCTGGGCACCCTGCCAGTCGATGTCGAACAGCACGTCGCGGCCCTCGGCCAAGGCCGCCTCGACCGGTGCCCTGGGCGTGCCGTAGGCGTTGCCGTAGACGGTCGCGTGCTCCAGCAGCTCGCCCGCCTCGACCATCTCGGCGAACCGCGCCTCGGTGATGAAATGATAGTCCTGACCGTCCACCTCGGCCGGCCGCTTGAGCCGCGTGGTGACCGAGATCGACATCCGAAGCTCCGGCTCCTCGCCCATCACCGCCCTGGAGATCGAGGTCTTGCCGGCCCCGGACGGCGACGACATCACCAGCATCAGGCCGCGCCGGCGCCCCGGGATCAATCGGTCGAGAACGATCATCGAGAGTTCCAGGAGGCTAGATGAGCAGAGATCCGGGCCATGTGCTGATCACCGGTGCAAGTAGCGGCATCGGTGCCGCCCTGGCAAGGCGGCTGGCCCGCCCCGGCCGGAGGCTCACGCTCTTCGGCCGTAACACCGAACGGCTGCGCGCAGTGGCCGGCGCCTGTGCCGGCACGACCGAGACCATGGCCGTCGACGTGACCGCGGCGCCCGCCATGCAGGCCGCCATCGAGCGTGCCTTCGCCACGGCCCCGGTTGACCTCTTGATCGCCAATGCCGGCATCTCCGGCGGCGACGCCCGCACCCTGATGTCGGTCAATCTGGAGGGCATCATCAACACGGTAGAGCCCGCGATCCCGCTGATGCTGAGCCGCGGCCAGGGCCACCTGGCGCTGATGAGCTCGCTCGCCGGCTTTCGGGGCCTGCCCAACGCCCCGGCCTATTGCGCGAGCAAGGCCGCCGTCCGCATCTGGGGCGAAGGCCTGCGCGGCAGGCTGGCACCCGAGGGCATTCGGGTCAGCGTCGTCTGCCCGGGCTTCATCGAGACGCCGCTCACCGCCGAGAACCCCTTCCCGATGCCGTTCTTGATGTCGCCCGAAGCCGCCGCCGAGCGGATCGCCCGGGGCCTCGCCAGAAACCGCGCCCGCATCGCCTTCCCGCGCCGCCTCTACTGGCCGATCCTCCTCGGTACCCTGATTCCCCAAGCCCTCACCGACCCGATCTACCGCCGCTTCGGCGTAAAGGAGTGAGGGCCTGAAAAGGGAGACGAGGAAGATCGGGGAGGCAGCGCCTCCCCGAGCCCCTCCGTTATTTGGCGCCGCTCCGGAGAATTCGCGTCAGCGCCCGACGAGACCGAGAAAGATTATCGCAGCCCGGTCGATGTCGCGCATCCGCATCGGCGACAAGCGGCCCGAAGTCGGCTTGACCTTGTTGCGTGGAACCGTGATCAGCTTGTCGAGCATGACGAAGCTTTCGACGGAAAGGCCGGCCGAATCGTCGACAGGAACCGGCACGCGGACGAGCGGCGCACCAACGTCGCGGCTGGTCAGCAAGGCGATCGTGATCGAACCCGTCAGAGCAAACGCATCGGACTGAATAACGACCGCGGGGCGTGGCTTCGATCCGTAGCCGCCGCCGGCCGCGACGGTGACGATGTCACCCCGCTTCAACCATCGTCGTCCAGATCGATGACCGCCTCGATGAAGCGCATCACCTCGTCCTCGTCATCGGCGGCGGCGATCCGCCGCGACTGCTCCGCAGCGGCCTCACGGAACGCAGCGCTTTTGGTGTCCGGCAGCCAGATCTCGACCGGCCGCAACGGCAGCGACATCGCGTCCCCCGAACCTCGGGGAGCAGACGGATCGGCGCGCGGTGGCGATGCGGGTCGGGAGGCGAACGTCGTCATGACACAACTCCTGTCCCATGAAAAAGTGGCGTCTTTGCCGAGGCGGCGCAAGATCGTTCGGCACAGCGCACCGACCCGGAAGCACCGTCACCCACCGCCGTCTCTGATCCGCCGCCAGCGGGCTGCGTTGCGGTTGTGCTCGTCGAGGGTGCGGGCGAAGGCGTGGCCGCCGGTGCCGTCGGCGACGAAATAGAGGTAGTCGGTCTGGGCCGGATCGAGCGCCGCCTCGAGTGCGCCGCGCCCCGGATTGGCGATCGGGCCGGGTGGCAGGCCCGGATAGCGATAGGTGTTGTAGGGGTCGTCGATCTCGAGATCGCGGCGCAACAGCTGCCGGCCGAGCGGCCGCTCGCCGCGGGTGATGGCGTAGATCGCCGTCGGATCGGTCTGCAGCAGCATGCCCCGCCTGAGCCGATTGACGAAGACGCCGGCGACCAGCCGGTACTCGTCGGCGACCGCCGTCTCCTTCTCGATGATGGAAGCCAGGATCAGGGCCTCCTCGGGGCTGTCGAGCGGCAGCCCGTCCTGCCGCTCTTCCCAGAGCCGGGCGAGCAGGCGCGCCATGTCGGCTTGCATCCGCTCGATGATCTCGGCCCGGGTGGTGCCGCGCGCGAACATGTAGGTCTCGGGCAACAACTCGCCCTCGCCCGGCAGGTCCTCGGGCATGTCGCCGACCAGCACCGGATGCCGCTCGACCACGGCCAGCGCCTCGACCGTGCTCAGCCCCTCGGGAATGGTCAGCGCGTGCAGCACGATCTGCCCGCTCTCCAGGATGTCGAGCACG
>SLRI01000142.1 GCA_007131045.1 Rhodospirillales bacterium | reverse complement strand
GTCGAGCAGGACCGGATCGGCGGGCTCGATCCGGGCGAGCACCGTTTGCCCGGCGGTGACCGGGTCGCCCACCTCGGCCTGGATGCGCTGCAGCCGGCCATGGATCGGTGCTGCGATGGTATAGACGTCGCGCACCCGTGTCCGGCCCTCCTCGTCGACGGTGACGCGCAGCGGGCCGCGCTCGACTGTCGCCAGATCGACCGGCACCGGCTGCGGCCGGAGCAGCCAGGCCATCGCCACGACGACCAGCAGGAAGAGCGGCAGCCAGAGCAGGAGGCGTTTTCGGGTCGCGGTCATCGGCTCACTCCCGCGTCTTCAGGGCATCGACGATGTTCATCCGCCAGAGGCGGCGGCCGACGACGAGGGCGGACAGGCAGGCGGCGACCAGGACGATCGCCGTCGCGAACACGTAGCTCGCGGGCTCGATCACAGGTGGGATGCGGAAGAGCTCGGATTCGAGGCTGGCACCCAGGGACAACGCCAAGCCGGTGCCCAAGAGGGCACCGAGCGGCAGGGCGATCAGGGTCAAGAGCAGCATCTCGCCCAAGAGGATATAGCCGACCTCGCCCCGACTGAAGCCCAGCACGCGCAGCGAGGCGAGCTCGCGCGCCCGCTCGGAGAGCGAGATCCGGGCGGCGTTGTAGACCACGCCGATGGTGCAGAGGCTGGCGAACAGGACGTAGAAGCCGACGGTGATCGCCATGGTCTCGGCCATGGTCTCGCGAAACGAGTCGATCGCCGCCTGCCGCCGGGTCACCCCGGCCACCGCCGGCCGCGCCCTGAGGTCGGCGATCACCGATGGCTCGGCCGCGGGATCGATCATGAGCCGCATCTCGGTCGGCCGGCGGGATTCGCCGAGCGCTCTTGCCATGGCGTCGATATCCATGAAGGCGGCGGTGCCGAGGTAGGTCTCGACCACGCCCGCGACGTGCAGCTCGAGGGTCGGCCGGCGGCCCTCCATGACCTCGACCGTCAAGACCTCGCCCCGCCCGACCCGGAGCTTTTGCGCCAGCGCCCTCGACAGGATCAGCCCGCTCTCCGGCACCACCACCGGCCGCGCCTCGGCATCGAGGATCCGCTCGAGCCCGGCCTCGGGCAGCACCCCGGTCACCGCGCCGCGCTCGCGGATGGTGCCGTTGGTGAAGCGCACGGCGAGCTGCCGGGCGGGCTCGACCGCGAGCACGCCCGGCAGGCTGGCGAGCTCGGCCTCGGCTCGGGCGTGGCGCGGCTCGAAGAAGGTGACCGCCAGGTCGTAGCGTCGGGCGAGCTCGAACTCGTGCTCGATCAGTTCCTCGACGGCATCGAGAAAATGTTGGGATGTCAGTAGGATGGCGACGGAAGCTGCGATGCCGAAAACGGAGAGGAGAGCGCGCAGCGGAAAGCGGACGAAGTGGCGCAGGATCATCAAGGAGGGCTGGTCGAGGTGCGCCTTGGCGAGCCAGGCGAGGCCGCGATAGCTCGGTGGCGTCGGCGGCCGCATCGCCTCCGCCGGCGTCAGCCGCGATGCCCGGCGGACGGCAGCGGCCGAGCCCAGGAGGGCGGCACCGGTGGTGACCAGCACGACCAGCAGCATCGGTGCGGGCTCGAAGACCAGCTGGATGAAGGGAAAGCGGAAGAACTGGGCGTAGAGCCCGGTCAGGGCCCGCGCCAGCCAGACCCCGCCGGCCAGCCCGAGCAGCAGCCCCGGCAGGGTCATCAAGAGCACCAGCTGGACGTAGTGCCAGCCGATCCGGGCATTGGTGTAGCCGAAGGCCTTCAAGACCCCGATCGCTTCGCGCTCCATGGCGACCAGCCGGCCGATCACGGTGTTCAGAAGAAAGGCCGCGACGGCGAGGAAGATGACCGGCAGGACGCCGGCGATCACCCGCAGCTGCGCGATCTCCTCGTCGAGGAAGAAGTGCGAGAGCTGATCCGCCCGCGGATAGGCGCCCTGCCCGCCGTAGGGGGCGAGCAGCCGGTCGAGCGGGTCGATCACCGATTGCGGCTCGACGCCGCGCAGCAGCGTCAGCGTCAGGTCGTTGAAGGCGCCGTCGAGATCGAAGGCGGCGGCGAGGGCAGTGCGCGGCAGCCAGAGGATGCCGTAGCGCTGGTCGTCCGGGATCAGCGCACCCGGGGCGATGACGGAGACGTATTCGGGCGAGAGTGCGGTGCCTGCGACCTCGAGCCTGCGCCGCGTCCCCTCGAGATTGGCGAAGAGATGGTCGCCCGGCCGCAGATCCTGCGCCTCGGCGAAGGCCTCCGACAGCAGCACCTCGTCGAGCCGCCCCGGATCCGGCAGCCGCCCCGAGCGGAGATGCGGCACGTTGAGGGCGGCGGCACCGTCGTCCGGCAGCGACACCAGCCGGCCCTGGACGGGCTCGGCGAAGCCCGGCACGTCGAGGTCGGCCGCCACCACCACCCGGGTCTCGACCGTCTGGACGCCCGGGATCCGGCGGACCTCTTCGGCGACCCGCTCGGGTGCCCGTCTGACGCTCACGAAGACCTCGGCGAACCGGTAGCGCTCGTAGAAGGCGGTGCGGGTGGCCTCGAGCGATGCCAGTGCCCCCATCGCCATGACGAAGACGGCGATGCCGGAGGCGGTCACCAGCGCGATCGCCAGGGTCTGGGCGCGCATCTGCCAGAGCTCGCGGCGCAGCTTGGTGGCGAGCGCCGTCACCAGGTGAGATCCTCGATGCTTCGCCGTTCGCTGTTGGTTTCCACCTCTGCCAGCTTGCCGTCGGCGAAGCGGACCACCCGATCGGCCATGCCGGCGATCGTCGCGTTGTGGGTGATCACCGCCGTCGTCGCACCCAGCTCGCGATTGACGGTGTCGATGGCGCGCAGCACCTGTCGGCCGGTCTTGCTGTCCAGGGCCCCGGTCGGCTCGTCGCAGAGCAGGACCGAAGGCCGCTTGGCGATGGCTCGGGCAATGGCCACCCGCTGCTGCTCGCCGCCCGAGAGCTGGGCCGGAAAATGGTTCAGGCGCTGCTCGAGGCCGACCAGCCCGAGGGCTTCTTCCGGCGTCATCGGGTCCTTTGCGATCTCGGTCACCAGGGCCACGTTCTCGGCCGCGGTCAGGGACGGGATCAGGTTGTAGAACTGGAAGACGAAGCCCACGTGGTCGCGCCTGAAGAGGGTGAGCCCGGCCTCGTCGAGCCGGTCGAGCCGCGCGCCCTCGAAGATCACCTCGCCGGATGTGCCCTGGTCGAGCCCGCCGATGATGTTGAGGAAGGTCGACTTGCCGCTGCCGGAGGGCCCGAGGAGGACCAGGAGCTCGCCGCGATAGAGATCGAGATCGATGCCGTCGAGCGCCCGCACCGCAACGGCACCCTGGCCGTAGACCTTCTCGAGCCCGCGAATCTGGAAAACCTCTCG
>SLRI01000088.1 GCA_007131045.1 Rhodospirillales bacterium | reverse complement strand
GGTAGCGGAGCTCCCAGTTGCGGTTGGCGGTCGAGGCCACGGTGCCGGTGCGCATCCGCGACTTGAGATCGAGATCGGCGAGGCCGGTGACGTTGGCGACGGCCCGCTGCAGCGCCACCTGAACCTCGGCGATCGGCGGCACCGGCACGAAGGGCGGGACCTCCTGGTCGAGGACGTGATCTTCGCGCACATAGCCGTGCGCCAGGACATAGTCGCCGAGCCGCTGCGTCCGCCTCAAACCCGCGCAGTGGCCGAGCATCAGCCAGCAATGCGGGCGCAGGACGGCTATGTGGTCGGTGATGGTCCGCGCATTCGACGGGCCGACCCCGATATTGACCAGCGTGACGCCGCGGCCGTCCGGCCGGGTCAGGTGGTAGGCCGGCATCTGCGGCAGATGCGCCGGCGCCACGCCGCCCTCGTCGCCGTTCGCAAAGCGCGGGTTACGGCTGACGACGTTGCCGGGCTCGACGAAGCGGTCGTAGTCCTCGCCGTCGCGCAGCTCGCGCTCGGCATAGGCGATGAAGTGCTCGACATAGCGCTGGTAGTTGGTCAGCAGCACGAAGCGCTGGAAATGGCGCGGGCTGGTGCCGGTGTAGTGGCTCAACCGGTGCAGGCTGTAGTCGACCCGCTCGGCGGTGAAGAGGGCGAGCGCCCCGGGCTCGCCGGGCGCCGAGTGGAAGGTGCCGTTGGCGATCGAATCGTCGGTGGCGGCGAGATCCGGCATCGGGAAGCGATACGGCAGCTTGTGTGCGCGTTCGCCCTCGATGCCGCTGCCGGCGACGTCGACCACGAAGGGCAAGGGGATCGGCCGGCTGCTGCGGCCGACGACGAGCGGCGCCTTGTGGTGCCGGAGCAGGATGCCGAACTGGGTCCGGTAATAGTCGCCGAACAGTGACGGCCGGGTGAGCGTGGTGCCGTAGAGCCCCGGATCGTGGAGTGCCCCATAGGCGAGCCTGGCATCGACATTGAGCGCCTCGGCATCGATCCGCACGCCGACGAAGGGATAGCAGGCATCGAGCCCGTTCGGCACGATTCCGCCCCGGGTGTAGGCGTCGAAGGCTCTGGTCAGCCGCTGCACCGACGCATCGTAGATTCGGACCACATGGGCGAGGGCGGTATCCGGGTCGCGGCAGACCTCGATATCGCTGACCCCGTTCGCTGCGAAGGCCTCGACCAGCGCCTCGACCATCCCTGCCCCTTCCGCTAAATCACCGGCGGCACACCCGGCGTCGCAGTCCATACCGCCGGCTCCCTCTAGCCGCTTTGCCACGCTTTAGCCAGTCAACCGAAACGGCCGCCAACGGCCGTCAGTCGAAAGCTCGCCCATGGCGCCAGCCCCCCTCCTCTCGCTCCGCGACGCCGTGCTCACCCTGGGCGGCAAGCGCCTGTTCGAAGGCCTCGATCTCGACATCCAGGCCGGCGACACGATCGGCCTGGTCGGCCGCAACGGCAGCGGCAAATCCAGCCTCTTGAAAATCCTGGCCGGGTTGATCGAGCTCGATTCCGGCACCCGCTCGGGCCAGCAGCAGTGCCTGGTGCGCTACCTCGAGCAGGAGCCGGTGCTCGATCCGACCCGCACGCTGGCCGAGAACGTCACCGGCGGTCTCGCCGCCGATGCCGATCACGACACCAGCGAATATCGGGCAGCCTCCCTGCTCGAAGCCCTGAGCCTCGTCCCCGACCGCATGGCGGTGGGGCTCTCCGGCGGCGAGCGGCGCCGGGTCGCGATCGCCCGGGCCCTGGTCGCCGATCCCGACATCCTGCTGCTCGACGAGCCGACCAACCACCTCGACCTGCCGGCGATCGGCTGGCTCGAGGCGACGCTCCGGGGCTCCCGTGCCGCCCGGGTCGTCATCAGCCACGACCGCGCCTTCCTCGCCGCCGTCACGGCCAAGACCTGGTGGCTCGACCGCGGCCGCCTGTTCGTCAACAACGCGTCCACCGCGAGCTTCGAGGAATGGCGCGACAGCCTCCTGGCCGAAGAGGAAAAGACGCTCTCCCGGCTCGAGAAGCACCTCGAGGCCGAGACCCATTGGCTGCATCGGGGCGTGACAGCTAGGCGCAAGCGCAACCAGGGCCGGCTGAGGAAGCTCGCCGACCTCCGCTCCCAGCGCGCGAATTTCCTCAGGCCCGAAGGCCGCGCCAAGCTCGAGACGCATCTGGCGAGTGGCGGCGGCAGCCTGGTGATCGAGGCCGACGAGATCAGCAAGAGCCGCGGCGGCAAGCTCTTGGTCGACGGGTTCTCGACCCGGGTGATCAAGGGCGACCGGGTCGGCATCATCGGCGCCAACGGCGTCGGCAAGACGACGCTGCTCGACCTCTTGACCGGCAAGCTCCAGCCCGATTCCGGCACCGTCCGGCTCGGCACCGGGCTCGAGATCGCCCGCTTCGAGCAGGACCGCGGCAGCCTCGACCCCCGGGCCACGCCCTGGTCCACGCTCTGCCCCGAAGGCGGCGATCAGGTCGACGTCGCCGGCCGCAAGCGGCACGTGGTGGGTTACCTCCGCGACTTCCTGTTCGACGAGGCGCAGGCCCGCCAGCCGATCGAGGCGCTCTCCGGCGGCGAGCGCAACCGCCTGCTGCTCGCCCGCAATCTGGCGAGGCCCAGCAATCTCCTGGTCCTCGACGAGCCGACCAACGACCTCGACCTCGAGACCCTGGATCTGCTCGAGGACCTCTTGGCCGACTATCCGGGCACGCTGCTCCTGGTCAGCCACGACCGCGATTTCCTCGATCGCGTGGTCACCAGCACCATCGTCATGGAGGGCGGTGGGCGGATCGTCGAGACGGCCGGCGGCTACAGCGACGCCGTGCGGCAAGGGGCCAGGGTCGGGCTCGCGATGACCGCCGACCGCCCGGCCGAGCCCACCGGCAAGCCCGGCAAGGGTGCGGCCAGCCGGGCGCAGGGCAAGGCCGTGGCGAAGCTGGCACGCGAGCTCGACCGGCTGCCCGAGAAGATCGAGGCGGTCACCGCCGAGATCGGGAGGATCGAGGACCGGCTGGCGGACCCACAGCTGCACGTCCGCGACCCGAGCGCCGCAGCAAAGCTCGTGGCCGACCTCGCCGCGCGGCAAGCATCACTCGCCGAGCTGGAGGAACGCTGGCTGGAGCTCGAATCGATGCGCGAGGCCGGCGACCTCTGACCCGCCCGAACCAGCGATCGGCGCCTAGAGGCGCGCCAGCCGCTCGGTCAACAGCGCGAAGAAGCGATCGGCGTCCATCGCGTTGATCACCGTCGCATTGGGCGCCCGCTGCTCGCGCGGGAACCAGTCGACATTGGTCCGCCCCTTCGAGCCGCCCTCGGTCTCGATCGCGACATGGCAGGCCTTGCCGCTGAAGATCGAAGGCTCGATCAGCCGGGCGAT
>SLRI01000493.1 GCA_007131045.1 Rhodospirillales bacterium | reverse complement strand
TTCTGCGCCACCTTGAGGCCCTGGACGACGAAGGCGCGATTGAGGCCGGTCAGCGGCACCACGTCGCAAACCGTGCCCAGTGCGACGAGATCGAGGCTGGCGAGGAGGTCGGGTTCGGCCAACCGGGTGAAATGCCCGGCTGCCCGAAGCGCCCGGTTCAAGGCGACGAGCAGCACGAAGCTGACGCCCACGGCGGCGAGGTGGCCGAGCGGGCTGGTCTGATCGAGGCGGTTCGGATTGACCACGGCCAGGGCCGGCGGCAGGGTCGGCTCGGCGCTGTGATGGTCGACGACGATCACCTCGAGGCCCATGGCCTGCGCTGCTGCCAGGGGCTCGAAGGCCGTGGTGCCGGAATCGAGGCAGAGGACGAGCCGGCAGCCGGCCGCCTTCAGGCTGGCGAAGGCCGCAGCGTTGGGCCCATAGCCGTCGGTCAGGCGATCGGGGATCCGCACCTCGACCCGGGCGCCGGCAGCCTCTAGATAGCGGCGGACCAGGGCGGTCGAGGTCGCCCCGTCGACGTCGTAGTCGCCGATCAAGCCGAGGCACTCGGCCCCCTGCACCGCGCTCGTCAGCCTGGCCACGGCCCGGTCGAGATCGAGCAGATGCGAGGGCTCGGGCAGCCAGTCGCGCAGCCGCGGCTCGAGAAAGCCGGCGACGTCGGCGGGCTCGAGGCCGCGCGCGGCGAGGATCCGGGCGACGATCTCCGGCAGGTCGTGGAGCTGCGCCATCGCCCGGGCGATGTCGGACCGTTCGGGCGCAAGCCGCCAGCGTCGGCCGGTGAGCGATTGGTCGACCAGCACCTTGCCCGCGGCTTCAGGCGGCGAGCCGCCGCGGCGACGCTGGCCGTCGGGCACTTCCATCGTTCTGTGCCCGCCCGCCGGTCAGTGGTTGAAATGCGGGACGACGGCGCTCTTGCGGACGAGGTTGTGCTCGGCCTCGATGATCCGGACGGTGCCGCTCTTCGAGCGCATCACGATCGATTCCGTGAACAGCCGGTCGCCGACCCGGCGCACGCCCTTGAGCATCGTCCCGTCGGTGACGCCGGTGGCGGTGAAGGTGACGTCGCCGCGCGCCAAGTCCTCGATGTCGTAGACCCGGTGCAGATCCTCGATGCCGAGCCGCCGCGCCCGCGCCTTCTCTTCCTCGTTGCGGAACAAGAGCCGGCCCTGGAACTGGCCGCCGATGCAGCGCAGCGCCGCGGCCGCGAGGACACCCTCGGGCGAGCCGCCCGAGCCCATGTAGATGTCGATGCCGCTGCCGGGCCTCGAGGTCGCGATCACGCCGGCGACGTCGCCGTCGCCGATCAGCCGAATCCGCGCCCCGGTGGCGCGGACGTCGGCGATCAGGGTTTCGTGCCGCGGCCGGTCGAGGATGCACACCACCAGATCCTCGACCTCGACCCCCTTGGCCTCGGCGAGCCGCGCCAGATTGGCCGCGGGCGGGTCGGTGATGTCGACGAGGCCGGGTGGGAGGCCGCCGCCGACGGCGATCTTGCTCATGTAGATGTCGGGCGCGTTGAGAAAGCCGCCGCGCGGGCCCATGGCGAGGCAGGCGATCGCGTTCGGGCCGCCCTTGGCGGTGATCGTGGTGCCCTCGAGCGGGTCGAGCGCGATGTCGAGCTTGGGGCCCTTGCCGGTGCCGACCTCCTCGCCGATGTAGAGCATCGGCGCCTCGTCGCGCTCGCCCTCGCCGATCACCACCACGCCGTCGATGTCGAGAACGTTCAGAGCCTGCCGCATCGCGTCGACCGCCGCCTGATCGGCCGCCTTCTCGTCGCCGCGACCCATCCAGCGCGCCGAGGCCAGGGCCGCGGCCTCGCTCACCCTGACCGAGTCCAGCGCAAGATTGCGGTCCTCGCTCTGATACTCGCTCATCGTCTCCCTTTCTCTCAATGACTTGTCCGCGCCCGGCCCGGGGCCGACGGTGCGGTTCAATCCGGCTCGATCCTGATCATGTGCGGTGGCTCTAATACGGTAGCAAAGTCGCCGATCGCGGCCAAGGCCGCGGTCATCCTGGCCTCGATCGTCGCGTGGCTGGTCAAGACGATGGGCACCGGCTGGTTCGGGTTGCGGGCGCGCTGGATCAGGGCCTCGATCGAGACCTCCTGGTCGCGCAGCACGGCTGCGACGTCGGCGAGCACGCCGGGCTGGTCGAGCACCATCAGGCGGATGTAGTAGGAGCCTCGATGCGCGCTCATCGGGGCGATCTCGTGGTCGGCCAGCGTCGCGCTCGGCACGCCGAAGGTGGCGAGCCGGTTGCCGCGGGCGAGATCGACCAGATCGGCAACCACCGACGAGGCGGTGGGCCCGCCGCCGGCACCGCGGCCCTCGTGCATCACCAGGCCCACCGGCTCCGCCTCGACGCCGACTGCGTTGAACACGCCCTCGACCCGGGCGATCGGCGCCGACTTCTTGACCATCGCCGGGTGCAGCCGCTGCTCGAGCCCGTTCGGGGTCAGCCGCGCCGTGCCCAGGAGCTTGATCCGGTAGCCGAGCTCCTCGGCGAACTCGATGTCGACCGCGGCGACCTGGCGGATCCCCTCGATGTGGATGGCATCGAAGCGCGGCTTGCCGCCGAACGCGATCGCGGCCAGGAGTGCGAGCTTGTGGGCGGCATCGATGCCGTCGACATCGAAGCTCGGATCGGCCTCGGCATAGCCCAGCGCCTGCGCCTCGGCCAGGACGTCGGCGAAGTCGCGGCCGGTCTCGCGCATCACCGTCAAGATGTAGTTGCAGGTGCCGTTGAGGATGCCGAAGACGCGCTCGACCCGATCGCCGGCGAGCCCTTCCTTCAGGCTCTTGACGATCGGAATGCCGCCGGCGACCGCGGCCTCGAAGGCGAGGACCGCATCGTTGGCCTCGGCGGTGGCGGCGAGCTCGGCGCCGTGATGCGCCAAGAGCGCCTTGTTGGCGGTGACCACCGACTTGCCGTGCCGCAGCGCCTGCCGGGTGAGCTCGAGGGCGACGCCGTCGGAGCCGCCGATCAGCTCGACCACGACATCCACGTCGGCCGCCCGCGCGAGCTCCAGCGGATCGTCGCACCAGCCGTAGCCGCCGATCTCGATGCCGCGCTCGCGCCAGCGGTCGCGAGCACTCACCCGGGTGATCTCGATCGGCCGGCCGGCCCGTTCGGCGAGCCGGGCCGGGGCGGCCTCTAAGAGCGCCACCGTGCCGCCGCCCACCGTGCCGAGGCCGGCGATGCCGACCCGCAATGCTGCGTCGCCACTCATGCCACGGCTGCCGCGAGCTCGGCCTTCAGGACCCCTCGCTTGGCCAGGAAGGTGCGGATGTTGCGGATCGCCTGGCGCAGCCGGTGCTTGTTCTCGACCAGGGCGAGGCGAACGTGGCCGTCGCCGTACTCGCCGAAGC
>SLRI01000205.1 GCA_007131045.1 Rhodospirillales bacterium | reverse complement strand
TGTGGTGCTCTATTTGATCAAGCAGGCAGAGCCGCTCTCCCGGCTCTGGCTCGGCAGCTGGTTCGTGGTCGCGCTGGTCGGGCTGGCCGGGCTGCGCTGTGCCGGCAAGTATTGGATCGTCTGGGCGCGACAGAACGGTGCCTTGATGCGCCGGCTGGTTATCGTCCGCGAGCCCGAAGCGTCGTTGGAGCGCATCCTCGAGGGGCTCGACATGGACCCCTCGCTCGACCCGATCGCCGACTTCGTCGTCGATTTCGAGCGCGACGACGCAGCAGACCAGCTGGTCAAGGAGATCGTCGCCCTTCCCAACGTCGAGCAGGTGCTGCTCGTGAGCAACGCCCGGCAGACCTCCGCGCTCAGCCGCATCGCGCAAGGGCTGCGCCACCTGCCGATCGAACTCAACTTGGTGGCAGCACCACTTGCCGCCGATCTGCCGATGGTCGGGATGCGCCCGGTCGGCTCGCTGCCGGCGACGGTGCTTCTCGCGCGGCCGATGGAGGGGCCGTCGTCGCTGGTCAAGGAGGTCGTCGATCGCGTCGCAGCGGCATCTCTGATCGTCCTGATCCTGCCGCTGCTGGGGGTGATCGCCCTGGCGGTGAAGCTCGACAGCAAGGGCCCGGTCCTCTTCAGGCAAGCGCGCATGGGCTTCAACCGGCAGGTGATCGAGGTGTTGAAGTTCCGCACCATGTACCAGGACCGGTGTGACGGGCCGCAGGCGCGAACGGTGGTCCAGGCGTCCCGTAACGACGACCGGGTGACCCGTGTCGGCCGGTTTCTGCGGCGCTCGAGCCTCGACGAGTTGCCGCAGCTGTTCAACGTGTTGCGCGGCGAGATGGCGCTGGTCGGGCCGCGCCCGCACGCGATCGCCCACGACGAGCACTATGCCACCCTGATCGACGGCTATCTCGGCCGGCACCGGGTGAAGCCGGGCATCACCGGCTGGGCCCAGGTCAATGGCTGTCGCGGCGAGACCAAGTCGCCAGAAGACATGCGCCGTCGTGTCGAGCTGGACTTGTACTACATCGAGAATTGGTCGCTCGGCCTGGATCTGAAAATCTGGTTGCGAACGCCGCTCGTCGGCTTCGTCCACCAGAATGCCTATTGAGCCGACCAGGAAACGTTCGACGCCAGCGAGCGTCGGAGCACGAGCGGGTACTTGAAAGTCGGAGATCGATCCGGCGAGAAGGGAAGAGCATGCGGGCTTTGGTAACAGGTGGTGCCGGCTTTGTCGGCCGCCACCTCTGCAACGCGTTGCTGGCCGAGGGGCACGAGGTGGTCTGCGTCGATCCGATCGTGCCGCGCACCGGCGGCAAGCAGCCGGCGGATTGGCCTCTCGGCAATCCGCTCGACCAGCGCGGCTTTACCTTCATCGAGGAGGATTGCCGCCATTATTTCGCACGCTCGACGGGTGAACACTTCGACTACGCCTTCCACCTGGCCGCGATGGTCGGCGGCCGGCTGATGATCGACTACGAGCCGTTGGCCGTGGCCGAGGATCTGGCGATCGACGCCGGCTACTGGCGCTGGGCCGAGCACGCCAAGCCCGGCAAGACCGTCTACTTCTCGTCGAGCGCCGCCTATCCGATCCAGCTGCAGCGGCCAGAGGGCTACCGGCTGCTGCGCGAGGACGACATCGACTTCACCGACTCGCTCGGCATGCCGGACATGACCTATGGCTGGGCGAAGCTGACCGGCGAGTATCTCGGCCGTCTCGCCTACTCCCGCTACGGCATGAAATCCGTGGTCTATCGGCCGTTCTCGGGCTTCGGCGAGGATCAGGACCTCACCTACCCGTTTCCGGCGCTGACCAAGCGGATCCAGGAGCTCGAGTCCGACACGGTGACCGTTTGGGGCAGCGGCCGGCAGATGCGCGACTTCGTCCACATCGACGATTGCATCCGTTGTGTGCTGACCACGATGGATGCGGTGGACGACGGGGCGGCGATCAACATTTCGTCCGGCCGCCTGACCTCGTTCTTCGAGCTCGCCACACTGATGCTCGAGCGGATCGGCAAACGCGCCACCGTCGAGGCCCAGGCCGACATGCCCGAGGGGGTGTTCGCCCGCGGCGGCGACACGACACTGCAGGAGCAGCTGGGTTTTCGACCGACGATCAGCCTCGCCGACGGCGTCGATCGGGTGGCCGCGGCCTTGGCAAAGACCAGCGCGCCCGCCTGACGAGGGCTGCGGGCCAAGTCGGATCAACGACCCGAGTCGGATCAACGAGAAGCAAGAAGTCGGATCAACGAGAAACAAGAGGAAGGGAACGTCGCAATGACCGAGGTTTTCGGCATCGATTTTACGACGAGAGACCAGAAGGCACTCGTCGAACAGCTCAGCCGGCAGCCGGTGACGCCCGGCAGCGGCCTCGCGATGGTCGTCACCGCGAACATCGACCATGTCGTCAACCTGTTGCGCAACGAGCATTTTCGCGAGGCCTACCGCTCGGCCCGCGTGGCCACTGCCGACGGGGTGCCGGTGGCCCTCTACGCGCGCCTGCGCGGTGCGGGACTGCCGGGCCGGGTGGCCGGGCCGGATCTCTTCGCGAGCCTGATGCCGGCCCTCGAGAGCGGCACGCACCGCCCGTTCTTCGTCGTCAGCCGCGACGAGACCGGCGAGCGATTGCGCGACTATCTGGTCGGCGGCCGTGGCTTTCCCGGCGACGCCGTCGGTGTGGTCTGCCCACCCTTCGGCTTCGAGAAGGACAGGGACTATTCGGCCGGTCTGGCGCGGCGCATCCGCGAGAACGGCACCACCCATCTCTTCATGGGGGTCGGCTCACCCAAATCGGAGGTGTGGCTCTACGACTGGGCCGCGGCGCTCGGCGATTGCTACGGCTTCGGCATCGGCGCCGGCATCGACTATTTCGTCGGGACGGAGGCGCGGGCGCCCCAGTGGATGCAGACGCTCTGCCTCGAGTGGTTCTGGCGGGTGGCGTGCGAGCCACGGCGGCTGGCCCGGCGCTATATGGTCGACGCCCTGCTCTTTCCCGTCGCCATCGCGCGGGACCTGACCGGGCGTTGGGACCTGCCCGAGGGCCCGCACAGCCACCGGGCGTCTTGACCCATGGAGGCTGGATGACGGGACAAGGTAGCCCGGGACTGGCCAGCCGAGAATCGGGCAGCCAGGAACCGGGCCGCCTGCTCAACGTGCATCGCTACCGCTACCGCAAGGGCGGTGCGGAGGCGGTGTTTCTCGATCACGTCGAGCTTTTTGCGGAGCGGGGCTGGGATTGTGCCGAGTTCTGCATGGCGCACCCCGAGAACCCGCCATCGCCGTTCGACGACGACTTCCCGCCGCATTTCGAGCCGAAGGCGGGGATCCGTGGCCTGTTCGACGTGCCGCGCTTCATCTATGCCAAAGAGGCGAAGCGGCGAATGGCG
>SLRI01000042.1 GCA_007131045.1 Rhodospirillales bacterium | reverse complement strand
TTCGAAGGGCACGCTCTTGGGCTTCACCCGCTCGCTCGCGCGCGAGCTCGGCAAGTTCAACATCCGGGTCAACGCGGTGAGCCCCGGCGCCATCCCGACCCAGCTGGAGAAGGAGGGCTGGGCCGACCAGCTCGAGACCTACGAGAAGTTCCTGCTCGCCCATCAGGCGCTGAAATTTCGCGGCAGCCCGGAGGATGTCGCCGAGGCCATCATGTTCCTGGTCTCCGACCGCGCCCGCTTCGTCACCGGCCAGAACCTCGTGGTGGACGGCGGCTGGTGGATGCCTTGAGCCGGCGCCGATGAACGTTCCCGGCCGTGCGCCTGTATTGGATGAGCGCAGCCGCACCTACCCGACCCGGGGTGTGCACGGCCGGCTGGTCGAGGTGATCGGCCAGCGTATCGTCGGCGACGACCTCGCCCCCGGCACCGACCTGCCGCGCGAGGTCGAGCTGATGGACGAGTTCCAGGCCTCGCGGACGGCGGTGAGGGAGGCGATCAAGGTGCTGGCCGCCAAGGGCCTCGTGGAATCCCGCCAGCGCCGCGGCATGCGGGTCCGGGCGCAGGACGACTGGAACCTCTTGGACCCCGATGTCCTGGCTTGGTACGCGGCCTCCAGCCCGTCGCCCGAGCTCGTGGCGCAGATGGTCGAGCTCCGGCGGATGATCGAGCCCGCGGCAGCCCGGCTCGCGGCCGAGCGGCGCAGCGAGGGCGAGCTTGGTGACTTGACCGCGGCCTTCGCCGCGATGCTGGCGGCAGTCGACGATTTCACCGCCTACTACAAGGCCGATCTCGCCTTTCATCGGGCGGTCTTTCGCGCCTCGGGCAATCCCTTCGTCGACCGGCTGGGTGCGATCGTCGCGGTCATCCTGGAGGTGAGCTTCCGGCTGCAGCGCCGCTCCTTGATCCCGGCCTCGGCCGGGCTCGCCCTGCATGGCCCGGTGCTCGATGCGATCCAGACACAGGATCCCGAGCGGGCCGAGGCCGCGATGCTCGCCATCATCGACGCCGCCGCCCTCGAGCTCGAGGCAGTGGCCGAACGGGGAGGCCACTGATGCGTATCGAGAAGCTGGAGACCATCCGGCTCCGGGAATTCCCCAACATCCTCTGGCTCAGGGTGCATGGGTCGGACGGGCTCTACGGGCTCGGTGAGACCTTCATGGCCGCCGCCTCGGTCGAGGCCTATCTGCACGAGATCGTGGCCCCCCGGGTCTTGGGCGAGGACGCTTTTGCGATCGATGCGATCGCGAAAAAGCTCTACGGCTATCTGGGCTTTCGCTCGTCGGGCGTCGAGACCCGCGCCGCCTCGGCCCTCGACATCGCCCTCTACGATCTCTGGGGCAAGGCCACCAACCAGCCGGTGGTGCAGCTCCTGGGCGGCCGCAGCCGCGAGCGGATCAGGACGTACAACACTTGTGCCGGCTACCAGTACATCCGCGACACTCGGCTGCAGAAGGTCGAGAACTGGGGCCTGGGTCAGGAGCCGGGCGGTCCCTACGAGGATCTCGACGCCTTCCTCCACCGCGCCGACGAGCTCGCCCTCTCGCTGCTCGAGGAGGGGATCACGGGCATGAAGATCTGGCCCTTCGACATGGCGGCCGAGGCCTCGGGCGGCCACTACATCTCCGGCCCCGACCTGGCGAAGGCGCTCCTGCCGTTCGAGAAGATCAGGAAGGCGGCGGGCGACAAGATGGACATCATGGTCGAGTTCCACTCGATGTGGGACCTGCCGACCGCGATCCGCATCGCCCGCGCCCTCGAGCCGTTCGAGACGTTCTGGCACGAGGACCCGATCAAGATGGACGCCTTGGCCGATCTCGCGGTTTACGCCCGGGCCAGCCGTGCCCCGGTCTGCGCGTCCGAGACGCTGGCCTACCGGCAGTCGTTCCGCGAGCTGATGGAGGCCCGCGCCGCCGGCATCGTCATGCTCGATCTCTCCTGGTGCGGCGGCCTTTCGGAGGCCAAGAAGATCGCCACCATGGCCGAGGCGTTCCACCTGCCCGTGGCACCGCACGACTGCACCGGGCCGGTGGTGCTCGCCGCCTCGACGCATCTCTCCTGCAACGCGCCGAATGCGCTGATCCAGGAATCCGTCCGCGCCTTTTATACCGGCTGGTACACCGAGCTGGTCACGGCGCTGCCGGAGGTGAAGGACGGGATGATCGCGCCACCGCCCGGCCCGGGCCTCGGCCTCGACCTTCTCCCCGATCTGACCGACCGGCCCGATGCGATCGTCAGGGAGTCCAGGCCGGAATGACGTCGGTCCGGGCGAAGTCGTCGCCCTTGAAGAGCAGTGGCGCCTGCCGCGCCCGGGCCAGGGCATAGGCGAATAGATCGCCGAAGTTCAGCACCGCCGGCGTCGCAGCGCGCCCCTTGCCGAAGCGCTCCATGCCGTCGCGGGCAAGTGCCACCTGAGCGGCATCGACGGGGGTGATGGTGATCGCGAACCACTGCAGGAGACGGTCGACCTCCTCGGACCCGGATGGCCCGGTCCTGGCGACCGCGACTCGATAGCACTCGATCAGCGTGCCAGCGGAAATAGCCACCCGTGGCTTGGCCGAGATCAACAGCCTCGTGAAGGTCGCAGCCTCCGCTTCGCCACCCATGATCGCGACGGCAGCCGAGGTGTCGATGACCAGGGTCAAAGGATGGGATCGCCCTTCTCGTCATAGAGGAAATCATGGTTCGACGTGATCGGCCCCCGCCACTCGGCGCGGACCCGTGCCTGCATGTCTTTGACGTCGCGCCATACCGCCTCGAACTCGGCGTCGAGATCGCGCGCTTCACGCTCCAGCGCCAGACGGACCACCTCGTCCACCGTGGTCCGCTTGCGCTTCGCGAGATCCTCGGCGAGTGCGGTCAGCTCGTCGTCGTCGATCACGAGCGGCATCGTCACCCCCAATTGCCCCTTCATGCAAACCAACATATGCCCTGCCCGAAACACCGACAAGCACCCAGAAACCGACAAGCACCAGGGAGGCCCGAGCGATGGCGAAGCCCGTCCGCATCACCGCAATCCGCCCGACCACCGTCACCGTGCCGCTCGAAGCGCCCTTGCGCCACGCCAACGGCTGCCACTGGGGCCGCTTCGTGCGGACCATCGTCGAGGTCGAGACCGACGCCGGCATCACCGGGCTGGGCGAGATGGGCGGCGGCGGCGAGAGTGCCGAAGCGGCCTTCAAGGGCCTCGAGCGCTACCTTTTGGGCCACGACGTCTTTCAGCTCGAGGCGCTGCGCTTCCTGATCGCCAACCCGACGGCCAGCCTCTACAACAATCGCACGCAGTTCCTGGCGGCGATCGAGTTCGCCTGCCTCGACATCATCGGCAAGGCGCTCGATCAGCCGGTTTACAATCTCCTGGGCGGCAAGCTCAGGGATGCCGTGCCCTT
>SLRI01000708.1 GCA_007131045.1 Rhodospirillales bacterium | reverse complement strand
CGGGAGCGCACCGGCTGGGCCGCCGCCTCGGGCTTGCGCCTCAACGCCCCACCCGCCTTCCGCTACCGCCTCCGCTCGGGCGGTACGGAGATCGAGCAGCCGCTCGTGCTCGACTTCCCGCACGCCCTGAAGGGCGGCCGCGGCTGGCTCGAGCGGGACGGGGTGCGGCTCGGCTTCGGCTATACGCTCGAGGGCGCTCGGGTGACCGTCGAGGCCGCCAACAGTGCCCGCAGCTTCAGCATCGCCGCCGCCGCCGTGACCGGCCGCCGGTCCGAAGCCGAAGGCACGCTCGTCGCCCCCATGCCCGGCAAGATCACCGCCCTTGCGGCGACGCCCGGGCAAGCCGTGGCGGCCGGGGCACTCCTCGCCGTCGTCGAGGCGATGAAGATGGAGCACCCGATCACCGCCCCCTTCGCCGGCACCGTCGCCGCCGTCCACGTCAGCCTCGGCGGGCAGGTCGAGGAGGGCACCACCCTGGTCGAGCTCGAACGCCCCGACCCGCCTTGCTGACCGGCTCAGGGCATCCCGGCGAGATCGGCCACGTCGTCGACGGTCTGCTCCAGAAGCTGCAGCGCCAGGGCCAGCCGGGTGTCCACCGTCTCCAGGCGGAGCAGATGTCGGGCGATGTCGAGCCGCTCGAGGATCGCCACCGCCCGCTCGATCCGAGCATCCTCGGCGGCGCGCTGCCGTGGTCGGGCGAGCTGCGGCAGATCGGCGCCCGCCAGCGGCCGGGCCCGGCGCGGGCCTTGCCGGGCGCGGCCGCGGCGGACGGCACCGGAACGGGCTCGGCTCGAGATCTTGCCGGTCATGCGGCGTCTCCTGGATGGTCGAACTGCAGCGGCCCCTCGGCCGGCGGCGGCTTGGCCGGCAATGTCGGCTGGGGCAGGGCGTAGAACTGCGGCTCGCGGCTGTCCCACGAGCGCTCGAAGGGCAGCCGCATGCGTACGCCCGTGCCGTTCTCCCTGGCCTGCTCCTCCGCCTCGTGCAGCGCCTCGGCGAGCTCGCGGTCCCAGGGCAGGACGAAGCCGCGCGGGCTCTCGGCATCATCGAGCAGGAGCCAGAGATGGATGGCCTCGTCCTCGCGCAGCACGCTGCCGAGCACGGTCGCCTCAGCGGCCCGGCTCAGCCACCATTCGAGCGCCATCGGCTTGGCCCGGCCGAGCAGCTCGGCGAAAGCGAGATAGCCGGTCGGCAACAGCGCCAGGGCGAGGCCGAGCGCGACGAGCTTGCGCGGCAGCCTGTCCGGGGCGCTGACGGCCAGGACCGCGAGACCGAGGACGAAGAGGGCGGCGACGATGAAGAGCTGGTTGAGCAGCGACATGGCTCTCTCCTTCACGAACGTTCGTCAGCTGCCGCGCTGCCGCGCGCTGCGCAGCGCCTTGGGCAGGCCGGTGACGCTGCCGGCGACCAGGGCGGGCGTCTCGTCGAGGCTGAAGCGAAAGACGGTGAGCTCCTGGCCGACCCGATTCAGCTCGACCTCGGTCGCCAGGATCTGCCGACTGGCGCGCTGCTCGTCCGACTTCAGGCTGACCGCCACCCTGGCCGGCACCGGCAACACGCCGGAAGGGTTGCGGTAGAGGTGCAGGTTGACGGTGTACTCGCCGGGCGGCGCACCCCGGCCGTAGGCGACCTCGTAGTTCATGCCCGTCGCATCGAAGCGGTTGCCGAGATCGTCGCGGAGCAGGTTGAAGATCGCACCACCCTTGTTGGAATAGCCGACCGGCACGTCGCCCGGTGCCTGCACCCAGAGATCGACATCGGCGTCGTGGTCGTCGGGCCAGCGCACCTCGACCATCACCTCGCCCGGCTGCGGGCTCTCGGCCGCAGCCCGATCGCCGGGCTCGGCCAGATGCGGCAGGATGATCAGCACGATGGCGACGAAGCCGGCCAATGCGAGGAAGATGACGTCGCGAAAGACCGTGCTCTCGCTCTCGTCGTCGAAGCTCCTAAAGGCGGTCATGGCGGGCCCCCCGCTCGAGCAGGCCGATATGCAGCCGGGCCATGCCGGCCTCGAGCACCCGGTAGCCGAGCATCAGCCAGATATTCAGGGCGGCACCGACCAGCGTGGTGTAGAGCGCGACGCCGAGCCCCTCGATCAGCGTGGCGATCATCGGCGCCACCTGCTCGACATGGCCGGCCGTGCTGGGATCGACGCCGGAAAGCGCGATCACGAAGCCCACCACCGTGCCGATCAGGCCGAGCAGCACCAGCGTCGCCGCGAGGTGGCGGATCGGCACCAGCCGCCCGGCGAGGCGCTGCTGCATCGCCGCCTCGACACTCGGCCGCGCATCGGGGGCGGCGGCGCGCAACCGGCCGAGATAGCGGCCGACAGTGCCGTCCGGCGGCGGCCGGTGCTGGGCCGAGGCGTTGAGCTCGGCGCTGACCTGGACGACCTCGCTGGTGCACCAGGCGAAGCCCAGCAAGAACGTCAGGATGATCACCCGGACGAGGCCGGTGGTGTCGCCGGCGAGCAGCGTGCCGAGCCAGCCCTCGATCAGGGCCGCGGCGAGCACCGCGAAGCCGAGGGCGTTGATCGCGACGAAGCGCAGCAACAGGCGATAGCGATAGGGATCCTCGCCGCTCGACGGGTCGCCCCAGAGCGACCCTGCCGTCGCCCAGAGGCGCGCCGTGGTCGCTCTGGTAACCGCAGGTCGGTGTTGCATCGTTCCCTCCCGTGTCGGGGTCTCGACAACAGAAGGTAATATTCGCCAGGGAAGAGGCCTGTAGCCTCCGTCACAACGGTGTCGTTTTTTTCAAAATCAATGGCTTTATACTTGCCATTCACGGCAAAGTGACCGGCCGTTACAGTCGATAATACTCAAGTGCCGGGGGGCGGGGTGCGGGCGAGGTTGGGCGGCATGAAGAAGAGGTGATCGGCGTCGTCGCCGGCAGCAGCGTGGCAGGCCACGCAGAACTCGGTGCCTGCCGAGTTGGGGCCGTCGCTGTCGGCGAAGATGCTGCCGTCCGGCAGAATCAGGACATAGCGCCAGTCGCGCGCCGCCGGGTCGTAGCCCTCGAACTTCTTCTCCATGAGCGCCAGGGCGCCTGGCAGCACCTCGCCGCTCGAATCGACCGAGACCGCGTCCTTGGCAATGACGCTGCCGATCGGCATCGGCTGGCCCGGCGGCAGGGTGCCGTAGACCCTCGCCGTCACATTGACGTAGTTGTTGACGTAGCGATTGCCGTGGGTGGCCGAGAGGTAGGGCGAGCGGTTGGCTCGAAACCAGCGGCGATAGTACATCGCAGCAGGGTCGCCGGAGGTGGCGAAGCGGTCCGCCATGTCGTCGACGACCGACGCATAGGCGCGCTCGGCGGCAGCAGGATTCAGCCGCGCCGGATCCTCGAGGACGAAATGCTGGTCCGGCCGCAAGACGTCGCTGGCCAACGCGAGG
>SLRI01000117.1 GCA_007131045.1 Rhodospirillales bacterium | reverse complement strand
CCGGCCGGCACGATCTCGCCGCCGGGCAGGGTGATGACCGAGACGCCCATCTCGGCGTACATCTCGCCCGGGATGCCGGGGATGCGGTAGCGCAGGCCCTGCATGTCGTCCATCGACTGCAGGTCGACGTTGAACCAGCCCAGGGACTGCGGGCCGGAACTCCCGGCGGGCATCCAGAAGACGTTGGAATCGAGGTCCTGCTGGAAGAACTCGTTGGCAGCCTCGAGCCCGCCGCCGATCCAGATCCAGCCCCAGTAGTCGAAGCTGTCCATGCCGAACGGCCCGGCCGGGCCGGACGAGACCAGGACGGACGCGCGGTCCTTGCCGACCCAGTAGCCGGTCCAGGAATGGGTGCCGTCGATCACCTGGTCGTGCACCGCGTCGAGCACCTCGAAGGCCGGGACCACGGCACCGGCCGGCAGGGTCTCGATTCGCACCCGCCCATTGGTGTTCTTTTCGACCTGTTCGGCCCAGCGGATGAAGTTCGTCTGATGCGGATCGCCCGAGGGCCAGGTGGATTGGAAGGTAAGGTTGAATTCCTGGGCACTCGCGACGCCGCCGGCGACTACGAGCACAGCTAGCGCCGAAGCGCCTCCGAGCAGCTTCTGCATGGTGTCGGCCTCCCGTTGAGGCGGCCCGCGAACGGGCCGCGCGTTGCCGTTGCTGGATCAGCCTGCCTTACGGGTGAGACCCTGCCTCCCGGCCGCCTGCATACGCCTAGACGCCCTTCGCTGGGACGCATTTGTCGAAGCCTCTACCCGAACTCGATGAAAAACTTGGAGCAATCGTCGAAGCCTGTCAATCTGCCGGTCGGACCATTCGCCGGCCGGGGTGCCGGTTTTCGATCGGCGCGTTCGGGGCGGGTGCCGGCCGGATGCCGGCCGGGTGATTGTCCGGGCCTTTGATCTTTCTTGGAGGACCATCGATGCTGACCGTTGCCGATGTGATGTCCCGCGAGGTGATCCACGTCGCCCCGGACACGCCGGTGCAGGAGATCGCCAAGCTGTTGTTCGAGCGGCACATCAGCGGCGCGCCCGTGCTCGACGAGGGGGGCCGGCTGGTCGGCGTGGTGAGCGAGGGTGACCTGATGCGCCACGCCGGTGCGGTGGGCGAGACCGGGCCGCGTTCGTGGTGGCTGCGTTTCTTCGGCGATCGCGAGCGTGGTGCCGCCGAGTACGTCAAGACCCACGGCCGAACGGCGGCCGACGTGATGACCAGGGACCCGATCACGGTGGCACCGGACGCCCGGCTGGCCGACGTCGCCCGGCTCTTGGAGAGGCACCGGATCAAGCGGGTGCCGGTGGTCGACGGCGAGGTGCTGGTCGGCCTGGTGACCCGCAGCAACCTGTTGCAGGGGCTGGCCACGGCAGACAAGCCCGGCGAGGTGGGGGCCGACGATCGCGAGATCGCCGAACGGCTCGCCGCCGAGCTGCGCGCCCAGAGCTTCGGCACCCTGCTCAACCCGATCGTCCAGGACGGCGTGGTCCACCTCTGGGGCATGGTCGACAACGATGCCGAACGCCGTGCCTTGATCCTGCTCGCCGAGCAGGTGCCGGGTGTCAAGGCCGTCGAGGACCATCTCGGGCGAAGGCCGATGGCGCGCAGTTGACGCGCCATCGGCCATGGCCGGCCGCCTGCTAGGCCACCCGCTCGAGCTTCTCGAGCCTGGCCAGGAAGCGGTCGCGCCAGGCGATGATGTCGTGGTGGCGGACGGCCTGCATCATCCGGCGCCAGCGATCCTGGCGCTCGTCCAGGGTCATGGCGAGGCCGGCATGCATGGTGTCGGCGAGGTGGTGGACGTCGTACGGGTTGACGACCAGCGCCCCGTCGAGCTGCTGGGCGCAGCCGGCGAAGCGGGAGAGCACGAGGACGCCGGGGTCCTGCTCGTCCTGGGCTGCGACATATTCCAGGGCGACGAGGTTCATGCCGTCACGCAGCGGCGTAACCAGGCCGAGCCGGCTGATCCGGAAGAAGCCCATCAGCGAGCGGCGAGTGTAGCTGCGGTTGATGTAGCGCAGCGGCACCCAGTCGGCCTCACTGTAGACGCCGTTGAGGTGGCCCGACAGCAGCTCGACCTGCTCGCGCAGCTCCAGGTATTCCGGCACCTGCTCGCGCGAAGGCGCGGAGATCTGCATGAAGGTGACCTGGCGGCGCAGGTTGGGATAGTCCTGCAGCAGGAGCTCGAAGGCGCGCAGCCGCTCGACGATGCCCTTGGTGTAGTCGAGCCGATCGACGCCCATGATCAGCTGCCGGTTGGCCATGCTGGCGCTCAGCCGGGCCGCCTGGCGCTTGGCCTCGGCCGAGACCGCCATGCCCTGGACGTCGTCGACGTCGATGCCGATCGGATAGGCGTCGACGTGGAGCTGGCGGCCGAGGGCGTTCACCGATCCCTTCCAGTCGGCGGTACCGTTGAGCTCGAGCTCGACGTACTGCTTGAACTGGTGAACGTCGGTGCCGGTCTGAAAGCCGAGGACGTCGTAGGCGCAGAGATCGGCCGCGAGCTGGCGGTGCCAGGGCAGGCTGACATAGATCTCGGGCGCCGGGAACGGGATATGGAGGAAGAAGCCGATCCGGTTCTCGCAGCCGAGCCGGCGCAGCTCTGCGGCCATCGGGATCAGATGGTAGTCGTGGATCCAGACGATGTCGTCGGGCTTCAAGAGCGGGCGGAGGGCCTCGGCGAAGCGCTGGTTGACCCGCCGGTAGGTGGCATACCAGTGGTGCTCGAAGGAGGCGAGATCGAGCCGGTAGTGGAACAGCGGCCAGAGCGTCCGGTTGGCGAAGCCGGCGTAGAAGCCCTGGTAGTCGGCGTCGGAAAGATCGATCAGTCCGTAGGTCACCTTGCCGGTGCGAAAGACCCTGGGTGGCGGCGGGCCGTTGCCGTCGCGGCCGCCGGTGCGCGACGTCTCGTTCACCTCGCCGCTCCAGCCGAACCAGAGCCCGCCGGTGTCGCGCAGCGCCGCGAGCACACCCACGGCGAGACCGCCGGCCGAGGCCGCCTGGCGACCGGTGATCGGTGTCACCCGATTGGAAACGACGACCAGCCGACCCACGGCATTTCCCCCGTTCTTGTCCCTCGTTCGGCCGCACCCGGTGGCGCGCGTTATCCGGCTTTCAGACGACGTCCTCCCAGGGCCGGCTCAGCCGCATCGCACAGTTGATCAGGCCGACATGGCTGTAGGTCTGCGGGAAGTTGCCCCAAAGCGCGCCGGTTCTACGATTGATGTGCTCGGACAGCAAGCCGAGCCGGTTGCGACAGGTCAACAGCTCCTCGAACATCGCCCGTGCCTCGTCCTTGCGGCCGAGGGTGATCAAGGCGTCGACATACCAGAAGCTGCAGATCAAAAAGGCGTTCTCCGGGGCGCCGAAATCGTCCGGACTCTTGTAGCGGTAGACGAAGGCGCCGTCCTTGAGCCGCGCCTCCACCGCCTCGACCGTCGCAATGAAGCGCGGATCGCCGGCCTGCGAGTAGCCGACCTCGTGCATCAACAAGAGGCTGGCGTCGATGTCGTCGCCGTCGAAGCTGGCGACATAGCTGCCGAGCTCTTCATTCCAGGCGCGCTCTTCGATCACTGCCCGGATCTTGTCGGCGCGCTCGCGCCAGTGCGCCTGCCGTTCGGCCAGTCCCAGCCGGTTGGCGATCCTGGCGAGCCGGTCGCAGGCCGCCCAGCACATCACGCTCGAGTGGGTATGCACCCGGGCCTTGGTGCGAAACTCCCAGAGCCCGGCATCGGGCGCGTCGTGGAACTCCCAGGCCTTTTCGCCGAGCACCTCGAGCCGCTCGAAGGTGGCGCGGCCGGCGGGCCGCTTCAGCCTGCGGTCGAAGAACGCCTGCGTCGCGGCGAGGATGACGCTGCCGTAGCCGTCGTGCTGGTCGTGCTCGAAGGCCTGGTTGCCGTCTCGGACCGGCTGGTTGCCCATAAAGCCGGCGAGGCTGTCGACGCTCCGCTCGGTCAGCCGCTTCTCGAGGCCGATGCCGTAGACCGGCTGCAGATAGCCGTCGTCGCTCTCGGCCACCAGATCCGAGAGGTAGCGCAGATGGCTCTCCATGGTCTCGACATAGCCCAGCCGATTGAGCGCCCGGACGACGAAAAAAGCGTCGCGAAGCCAGCAGAAGCGGTAGTCCCAGTTGCGCCCCTCCCCTTCGGTCTCCGGCAGCGAGGTGGTCGGCGAGGCGATGATGGCCCCGGTCTCCTCGAAGGCGCAGAGCTTCAGCGTGATCGCCGAGCGGATCACCGCGTCCTGCCACTCGAACGGGATGTGCAGGCGGCCCGAGAGGTTGCGCCAGTAGGCGACGGTGCGCTCGTGGAACTCACGCGCGGTCTCGACCAGGCCGCTTTTGAGGCTCTCGTCGGCGCCGAGATGGAGGATCACCGGCTCGTCGAGCTGAAAGCGGGTCTCGTCGAGAACGTAGGTCAACGGTGCGTTGGTGGTCAGCCGGAGCGCCACCACGTCGTCGACATAGCGGATGTGGTTGCTGCCGCGGGTAATGACCGGCAACTGCGCGCCCCAATTGTAGAGCGGGCGGCAGCGGATGCGGATCCGTGGCGCCTCGCCCAGGGGCTCGATCAGGCGGATCAGCGTGGTCGGGTGGAACATTCGGCCGTAGAGCTCGAAGCGGGGCGCGAAATCGGTGATCTTGATGCCACGCCCCTCGGCGTCGCGCATGATCGTCTCGAGCAGTGCGGTGTTCTCGACATAGGCCTGCTCGATGCTGACCCGGTCCTCGAGCTCGATGCCGAAGAAGCCCCGTTCGCTGTCGTCATCGAGCAATCGGCAGAAGACCGGATCACCGTCGAAGCGGGGAAAGCAGCTCCAGACGATCCGCGCCTCGTCGTCGACGAGCGCACTGATCGCGCAATTGCCGATCAACCCGAAGTTCATCATGGGCGTCGTTCCTTCTTCTCGATCATCGTCGTCGACCACCGTCGCCCGGCAGTGGCGAAGTCATATGCCGTCCCGATCTCTTTACGAGGGCGCACCGCACCACCATCTCAGCCGGAACGGCCCGGGGAGATGATGGTTGAGGAATAAAGAGAAATCGATGGCCGAGGCGGTGCTTTTTCCGGATCGTGGCCTGCTGCGGCTTTCCGGCCCCGACGCATTCGGCCTGCTGCAGGGTCTGGTCACCGCCGATCTTGCCGGGCTCGCTGCCGACCGCGCGGTCTACACGGCACTTTTGACCCCGCAGGGCAAGTACCTCTTCGATTTCCACGTCAGCCTCGAGCCGGCCGCGGACGACGACGTCGAACCCGCGCTGCTGCTGGAGGTCGACGGTGGCCGCCTGGACGAGCTCGAGCGTCGCTTGAAGCTCTACCGGTTGCGCGCCGCCCTGGACATCGAGCCGGTACGCCCGCCACCGACGGTCGCCATGGTGTTCGGCGACGACGCGCCGGCGGCGTGCGGCCTGCCGGCGACGCCCGGGGCGATGCGATCGGCGGCCGGTCTCGACGTCATGGTCGATCCGCGGCTGGCGGCGCTGGGCGTGCGCGTCTACGGTGAAGCCGCGGCGATCGCGGCGTGGCTGGCTGCCGACGGTATCGAGACGGTCGAGCCCGAAGTGTTCGTTCGGCACCGGATAACCCTCGCCGTGCCCGAGGGCGGCACCGATCTTCTGGTCGACAAGAGCATCATGCTGGAGGCGGGGCTGGACCAGTTGAATGCCGTGGCCTTCGACAAGGGCTGTTTCGTCGGCCAGGAGTTGACGGCACGGACCCATTATCGCGGCCTGGTCAAGCGCCGGCTGGTCCCGGTGCTCCTGGAGGATGCGGTGGTCGAGCCGGGCTTCGCGATCATGGCCGGCGAGCGCGAGGCGGGCGAGATCCGCAGCGTCGCACCGCCGCTGGCGCTCGCCCTGCTCAGGCTCGACCGGCTGGCCGAGCCGCTGGCTGCCGGCGGCGGCACCGTCCATCCCCGCCCGGCGTTCTGGCAGACCGACCTCGCGGCCCAACTGGGCGGGCCGACCGCCGGCTGAGCCTCCAGCCGGATGGTCGATGGCCGGCGCCGGGCGACCGCCGCTGCCGCACCGACTGGCGACGGCCGCCGCCCCGGTCCGTGCCAGCCGACGGGCTCGCCAACCGGCCCGGCCGGCTTTTTTGCCGCCCTTCGGCCTGAAGCTGCGGGCGGTCATCGGTCGCCCTGCTGCAACGCCGAGCCGGCTGCGGATCGGCGCTGTCTTGCGCCACCAGCCGAGCGGCGTCGCGGTCGAGCGCCGAGCGGCGAGGGAACCGCGCCCCACACCAAGGCTTCCCGGGCGGGCCGCGCTAATGCTGACCGCCGAGCCGGAGCCCGAGCACGGCCGCCGCTCCCCGACCGGTCGCCGGCTGCTCGCCCGCCATCACCGAGGCCTCGCGATCCTCCAGGAAATGGGCCTCGCGCCAGACACGCAGCGTCTGCCGACGCGCCTTGAAGGCGCACCAGGCGAAGACCACGGCGGTGTGCCAGTGCCAGAGTGGTGCGGTGCCGATCACCGCGCCGATGGCGACGAGCATCACCACGACCATGACGAGCCGGTTGACGTCGTCGGGCGTTTCCCAGCGCGCCCCGCCCATCCGATAGACGATGTAGGGGATCCAGGTGGCGAAGCCCCCGGCGACCAGGAGTGCTGCCCCGGCAACACCGAGCGGCAGGCCGAGGGCGATGACGAGCAACAGACCCTTCATCAGTTGCAACGGCAAGAAGAGCAGCATCCGCGAGCGCTCGTCGACCCGATTGAACAGCCAGAACGTGCCGCGGATCACCGCGAGCAGGGCGAGCCAAAGCCCGAGCAGCAAGACGGTCCCTTCCACCAGCTCGCCGCCGGCCGGATGAAACGTGCTCGCCCCGGACCAGGCCAGCAGGCCGGCGCCGGGCAAGGCCACCAGTGCCGCGAAGAACCAGGCCCCGCCTTCGGGCACCGTGCCGGCGAGCGCCAATCGCTCGGGCGTCAGGATCGGCTTCTTCTCGCGCCGGCGGCCGAGGACGTCGTTCTCGTGATAGCCGACCTCGTAGACGATCGCGAAGGAGACGATGAGGAAGGCGAGGCCGAGCGCCGTCGTCAGCGGATCGGGGGCGAGCAACGCCGAGGCGATCACCAGGGCCGCCCAATCCTTGGCGAAGAACACCGCGAACAGGTGCGGATGGGTCGGGTGCTTGGCCTTCTCGGTATAGACCAGCGGCACGTAGGTCCGGCTGAAGGCCCGCTCGTAGCGGGCATCTGGCCAGACCACGACCAGGGGCTCGGCGGCCACCGCCAGGATGTCCGCGTCGTTGCCGGCATTATCGGTGATCACCGCAGCACCCGCCACGGCAGCGCTGCCGTAGCGGGCCTCGAGCGCCGTCCGCTTGCCGGCGGCCCGGGCGCGAAAGCCGGTCCAGAGCGGGCAGGCGACGAGCTCGGCATCGAGCTGCATGGCGCGCAGCAGCGGCGCGATGATGAAGGCGAAGCCGTGGCTGGCGACGGCCAGCCGCGAGAAGCGCCGATTGGCGAGCAGCGTCGCCAGCTCCGGGTTGAGATGGGCCCGCGCCAGGGCCGGTGCCAGCCGGCGCCAGCGCCAGACGGTCCAGGGCATCAGGCAGGCGACGAGCAGCACGCGCAACCAGTCGCCCATGGCGAAGCCGTCGCTGTAGCGTCGGCTGAACCGCCAGGGCTTGGCGAAGCCGATCGCATAGGAGACGACAGCCGCGAGCACCGCCGGGCGGGCGCTGTCCAGGAAGAGCTCGGTCGAATTGCGCAAGAACAGGGTCTCGTCGAAATCGACGACGACGAGCTGGTCGTCGTCGACCGCCGCCAGCGCCGCCGGCAGCGCTTCGGGCGCGATCTCGATCGGCCTCGTCTCGCCGGCTGTCGACGCGGGCCCGCTCACCGCCAGCCTCCGCTCGAGGCGGTCAGCGCGGCGTCCGGCACCACACCCGCCATTTCGCCGTTGCCGACAGGCTGCCAAAAAGTCATGCCCTAATCTCCTGCATCGATCGAATGCTGATCGGTCCACGCTGATCGGCTCACGCTGGGCGGCCCACCTTGCGCGGCCCGAGTGGGGCGGCACTGCCACGGCGTCCCGCAGCAGGCTGTCGTTGCCGGGTGAGCCGCGTCCCGCCGCGCGTTACCGAATCTTCCTCACCACGAGCATGCCTCGAGGCCACCGCCATTTCACCCTGAAAAATCCGACAATCCAACAATAATGATCGGCATACATATCCAGATGCTGCAGTCGTAGATGATTTCGTTCAGGCGATTTGCTATTGAAGTCGGCGTCGACAGCGAAGGCATGACAGCATTTGCCTGGTGTTTTAGTTAACATGTACGATTAATATTTGTTAACGACGCACCCGACAGAGGATTAACGGGTCCGAATTCGGAGATCGCGGTGCTGGTCGCAGCGATTTCCGGACCGAATCGGTGTCGCATGCAGTGGCTTCGGCCGGGCGCGTCGCTGGCGGCGGAATGGCCGGCGCCGGGCGGGCGGCAACGTTCTGGGGTCAACCAAGGGCTGGAAACGGAAGGCGGAAGATGCGAAGTGAGCCGAGAGAGATCGTCGAATATGCCGAGCGGCCGCGGCTTCCGGACACGCCGCAGCCGCGGTTGCAGCCGATCCCGCAGGCGCCTGAAGCGCCCCGCACCCTCGAGATCGACGTGCTCGAGGTGTTGCGGAGCATCTGGCGACGGCGGTGGACGGTCGCTGGCGTCGCCGGGCTCGGCACCCTGGCCGCCGTCGGCATCGCGCTACTGGTGACGCCGGTCTACACCAGCTTCACCAACGTGATGCTGGAGACCCGGCGCAACCAGGTGTTCGAGGCGCAGAACGTGCTCTCGGAGCTGACCCCGACGGTCGAGGTGATCGAGACCGAGATCGAGGTGGTGCGCTCGCGGGCGATCATGGAGCGTGTGGCCCTGCGCCTCGATCTGCCCGATCTTCTGACGGCGCGCGAGGAGGCGGCCGACAGCGGGGCCTGGCAGCACGCGCTGCGCTGGGTCGAGGACGTGTTCCTCGCCGAGGTCATGGCGATGGCCCCCGACGAGTTAACACGGGCCCTGCCCTCCCCGGCGACCGCGACCGAGCCGGCGACGATCGGCCTCGACGACGCGGTCATCTTCCTCGCCGAGAATCTGCACACCCGCCAGGTCGGCGGCACCTCGGTGCTGGCTATCGGCTTCTCGGACGAGGATCGAGTGTTCGCGGCACGCGTCGCCAATCTCTTCGCCGAGGAATACCTGAACGAGCAGGTCGCCTGGAAGAGCCAGGCGACCGACAGCGCCAACACCTGGCTGCAGGCTCAGATCGCCGAACTGCAGCAGCAGATCGGCGAGAGGCGCGCCGCCTACCAGGAGCTGCGCAGCGAGTCGGGCGCCGTCGAAGAAGGCGGGACGTCGCTGTCGGCGCAGCGGCAGATCCTGACCAACGAGCGGCTGCTGACGACCCGCAGCGAGCGGATCCGGCTCGAGACCGAAGCCGCCTCCTTGCGCCGCCTGCTCCAGTCGGCCGGACCCGAGCAGATCGCCGCACAGGTCGATTCGCCGGTCATGTCGGAGCTTCGCCTCGAGGTTTCTGCCGCCAAGCGCCGGCTGGCCGAGCTGAGCACCATCTACGGCACCCGTCACCCGCTGCGGCTCGATGCCGAGGCGCAGCTCCAGCAGGCGCTCCAGGACGTCGAGCTCGAGGCCGAACGGGCGCTCGCCAGCCGGGAGAATGCGCTCGCGGCGGTGCGCGCGGAGGAGGCACAGCTGCAGGCGACCTTGAGCCAGGACACGGATGCGGGACGGGCGCTAGGCTCGCAGCGAAGCTCGATCGCCGCGCTGCAGAGCGAGATCGAGACGATGCAGACGATGCTCGACGGCTACCTCACCCGCTACAACCAGACCGCCGAGCAGCATTCGATCATTCGCCCGGACGCCCGGGTGATCTCGGCCGCCGTGCCGCCGAAGTACCCGAGCTCGACCAGCCGCACCAACATCGTGATGATGGGTTTCATGGTCGCCGGCATGCTCGGGATGATCGTCGGCTACCTCCGCGACGCGATCGACCGCACGGTGCGCAGCCTGGGTGATGCCGAACGGGCGCTCGGCATTCCGATCCTGGGAGCGATCCCCGCTCTGCCGGGCAAGGCCAAGGGCCGGGCCCCGGTCGACTACGCCATGCAGCGGCCGGGCTCGGCCTTCGTCGAGGGGGTGCGCAACGTGGTCGTCGGAATCGGTCTCGCCCAGGCCGCCGCCGCGCCGCGCACCCTGATGGTGACCTCGGCCGTCGCCGGCGAGGGCAAGAGCAGCACCGCCGCCACCATGGCCCGGTTGATGGCGCGCGCCGGCTACAAGGTCTGCCTCGTCGAGGCGGATCTCCGCCGACCGACCCTCGGCAAGACCCTGCGCTGCTCGTCGCGCCTCGGCCTGTTGCAGTATCTGCAGCAGGAGGTCGGCCTTGCCGACATCGTCCAGCAGGATCCGTTGACCGGGATGAGCGTGGTGACCGCCGGCGGCAGCGCCGAGAACTCGCTCTTCCTGTTGCAGTCGGAGGCGTTCCGCCGGCTGCTCGGCTATCTCGACGGCAGCCACCAGCTGGTCATCATCGACGCCCCGCCGGTCACCCCGATCTCGGACGCCCAGGTGATCGCGGAGTCGGTCGACGCGATCCTCTATCTCTGCCGCTGGGGCTCGACCGCCAAGGCGACCAGTGCGGCCGGCATCCGGATGCTGGTGCGCCGCGGCGGTGCGCCCGTCTTCGGCGCTCTCTCGCAGGTCGATACCAAGGCTTTCGCCGGCTACGACCAGAGCTACGCCCCGAGCGGCGCCGGGAACTACTACGCCAATTGAACGAGGGCGACGGCGTGGCGTCTGCGCCCGCCGTCGCCCATCCGCCGCCAGCGGCCCGCCGTGCCCGGGCCGGGCGCAAATGGAGGGAGACGCGCATGGCCGCGAATTCGATCACCTGCGGCGAGAGCGCTGCCACCGAAACCGGGGACGCGCTACCACGGGCGCCGCTATGGCACCATCTCCGGCAGTTCGTTCGCTGGTCGCAAAGCCTCCGATTCGCGCGGCGGCTGGTCGGCCTCGTCGACGTGACGCCCGAGGATTTTTTGTTCGAACTCGACGATCACGAAGTAGCTCGGCTGCAGACGATCGCCCGGCGGGTGCGCGGTGCCACCTACCGCCCGGCGATCTTCGTCAACGGCGTGCTGCCGCGCTCCGGCACCAACTTCATCGCCAACGCGTTGGCGCTGCACCCGGCGATCGCCGCCTTCCCGCGACGGTTGTACGAGTTTCCGCTGCTGCAGACGGCACCTGGCGCGCGGGCGCTGCGCCACGAATGGCTCGCCCACTTTCCCTACAACGCCTCCCTGGTCCGCGACCACGAGTTCTTCGCCTGCCTGGCATCCGGCTGGCTCGCCGATCTGCAGGGCGAGGCGCCCGATCGGCATCTCTTGTTCAAGAGTCCGCATCTGCGCCAGCTCGCCTTGTTTCGCGCGACGCTGCCCGACGATCGCCTGGTGGTCTGTCTGCGCGACGGCCGCGACGTCGTCGCCTCGACGCTCGACAGCTTCAAGGACCACAGCCGCTCGACCCGCCGCAGCTTCCGCCAGCTCGTCCACGAGTGGCGGCTGGCGACCGAGGCGGCACTGGACTGCGCCCCGGATGGTCCGCATGCCCACCCGCATACGGTCATCGTCCGCTACGAAGACATGGTCGCCGATCAGGAAAGCGAGATCCGGCGGATTTTGCCGGCGCTCGGCCTGGATCCCGCAGCCTTTCCTTTCGCGCAGCTCGAACGCCTGCCGGTCTTCGGCTCCTCGGCCGCCGGGCCGGACGGTGAGTGGCGCTGGAGGCGTGCCGAACGTGACGCCGGCTTCAAACCCGTCGGTCGCTTCGCCAACTGGCCGGAGCACCGCAAGCGCGCCTTCCTCCATCTGGCCGGCGACACGCTCCGGCGCGCCGGCTATCTGTGAGGCCAGACTTGAACAGTGAATGTTGCGAGATGCGTAATTTAGATGGCCTAAGATTCGGCGCACTTTGCTCATCACCACATCTCTGGCCGAGAGCGTGGCTCAGGTGGCGCTTTTTATGTGTCGAGGCAGAGCCATACCGATGGCCTTGAAGGCGTCTGCGTTATTGGCATGGCGCTGCCGCTCAGGCGGGCGCCGCGATCCGCCGGACCGCCCGTCGTCCTTCGCGCACGCTCTCGACGACGTAAAGGCAGGTTTGGGCCAAGTCCGAGAATTGCTTGAAATTCGAGTTGGCGGGTCGGCGGCTGAGCGGCTTCTCTCGATGGCGCCCTGAAAAACCAGGTGTAGAGCGTCAACCTTGTTGACCGGCGCCGACAACCAAGTTGGCCAGTGGTGAGGTCGCTGCGGTACGGTTTGGGTCAGTCGTCTCCTTCGTGGTTGTCGGCGAGGTTGTCGGTGGTTGCCGTCGGTGGTGTTGCTGGGTCGTCGGCCTTGCGGCGGACGGCGGCGCGGCGTCGGTAGCTTTCGGTGTTCATCTCGAGAATGGTGGCGTGATGGACGAGGCGGTCGATGGCGGCGACGGTGATGGCGCATTGTGGGGTTGCGGGGTCCCCACAGCCCCGCAAGGTGTCGGGGAAGACGCGTTCCCAGGCGCTGAATGGCTGGTTGGCGGCGATGGCGAGGCGGCGAGGCTCACAAGCCGGGCGATCAGCTCGAAGAGGACGGAGCTCTCGGCCTGGCCCTTTTGCGCGTAGGTGATGTCGTCGAGGATCAGCAGGTGGAACTTGTCGAGCTTGGCCCCGGTTGTCTGACAGGTGGGTCGGCCTCGAGGGTGAGGTCGCGGCGCGCCGCCTGGAGCTTTTGCACGAGATCGCCCGCCGCGGTCTGTTGAGCGCGGCCGCTTCGCGGTTGGATCGCGCGGCCTGCTGGCGCGCGATGGTGCGGGTGTAGAGGACGCGAAAGCCGGCCTCGATCAAGGCATGCCGTGGGG
>SLRI01000543.1 GCA_007131045.1 Rhodospirillales bacterium | reverse complement strand
TGGACTAGAAGTCCATGCCTCCCATGCCGCCCATGTCGCCGCCGCCGGGCATGCCAGCGGCCTTGTCTTCCTTCTCGGGCTTGTCGGCGACCACCGCTTCGGTGGTCAGCATCAGCGAAGCGATCGAGGCCGCGTTCTGCAGCGCGATGCGAGTCACCTTGGCCGGGTCGACGATGCCGGCCTTGAACATGTCGGGCACGTAGGTGTCGGCTGCGGCGTCGTAGCCGTACTTGCCGTCGTCGGTGTCCTTGATGTTGTTCACGACCACGCTGCCCTCGGCGCCGGCGTTGATCGCGATCTGGCGGGCGGGCTCCTCGAGCGCGCGCATCAGGATCCGAGCGCCGGTGCGCTCGTCGCCTTCGAGCCCCTCTTCGACCTTGCGAACGGCCTTGATCGCGTGGATCAGGGTCACGCCGCCGCCGGCGACGATGCCTTCCTCGACGGCCGAGCGGGCGGTCGAGAGGGCGTCTTCGAAGCGGTGCTTCTTCTCCTTGAGCTCGGTCTCGGTGGCCGCGCCGACGCGGATGACCGCGACGCCGCCGGCCAGCTTGGCCAGACGCTCCTGCAGCTTCTCGCGCGCGTAGTCGGAGTCGGTGTCCTCGATCTCCGAGCGGATCGCCTTCACGCGGGCCTCGATGACCTTGGAGTCGCCCATGCCCTCGATGATGGTGGTCTCGTCCTTGCTGATGCGGACGCGCTTGGCGCGGCCGAGCTGGGCGATGCGCACGTTCTCGAGCTTGTGGCCGAGCTCCTCGGAGATGACCTCACCACCGCTGACGGCGGCGATGTCCTTGAGCATCTCCTTGCGGCGGTCGCCGAAACCAGGCGCCTTGACCGCAGCGATGTTGAGCGTGCCGCGCAGCTTGTTCACCACCAGCGTCGCGAGCGCTTCGCCCTCGACGTCCTCGGCGATGATGAGCAGCGGCTTGCCGGTCTGCGCGACCTGCTCGAGCACCGGCAGCATGTCCTTGAGCGCCGAGACCTTCTTCTCGTGGATCAGGACGTAGGGATCCTCGAGGACCGCCTCCATCGCCTCGCTGTCGGTGATGAAGTACGGCGAGATGAAGCCCTTGTCGAACTGCATCCCCTCCACCACGTCGAGGTCGGTGTCGAGCGACTTGGACTCCTCGACCGTGATCACGCCGTCGCGGCCGACCTTGTCCATGGCGGAGGCGATCAGCTGTCCGACCTCGTACTCGTTCGCCGAGATGGCCGCTACCTCGGCCACCGCCTTGCTGTCCTCGACCGGCTTGGAGAGGGCGGCGATCTCCTTGACCGCGGCTTCCACGCCCTTGTCGATACCGCGCTTCAGCGCCAGCGGGTTGGCGCCGGCGGCGACGTTGCGCAGCCCCTCGTGCACGATCGACTGGCCGAGCACGGTGGCCGTGGTGGTGCCGTCGCCGGTGATGTCGTTGGTCTTGCTGGCGATCTCGATCAGCAACTTGGCGCCGATGTTCTCGATGTTGTCGGAGAGCTCGATGTCCTTGGCGACGGTGACGCCGTCCTTGGTGATGGTCGGGCTACCGAACTTCTTCTCGAGGACGACGTTGCGGCCCTTGGGACCGAGCGTCACCTTGACGGCGTTGGCGACGGTGTTGACACCGCGCTCGAGTTTGCGACGGGCGTCTTCTTTGAAGAGCAGGTCTTTTGCCATATTCGGTCCTTACTCGACGATCGCGTGAACGTCACGCTCGCTGAGGATCATGAGGTCCTTGCCGTCGAGGCTGACCTCGGTGCCGCCGTACTTCGCGAAGACGACGGTGTCACCGACGCTCACTTCGAGGGCGATGCGTTCGCCGCTGTCGAGCAGCTTGCCGCTGCCGATGGCCAGCACCTTGCCGCGCTGGCTCTTCTCCTTCGCCGTGTCGGGCAACACGATGCCGCTGGCCGTGGTCTGCGGCTCGTCGATGACCTCGACGACGATCTTGTCACCGAGTGGTTTGAGATTCATCCGTTCCTCCGCTTCGTGTGGTGGCCCGCGCTGGGGCCTCATGGATTAGCACTCGCTCAACGCGAGTGCTAACTGCCACTCATCGTAGTGAAATGGCGCTGCCGTGTCAAGGAGCTTGAGCGTCGCCGGCTCAAGCGAGGCGAGCGCGTCGCCGCCCGGCCGTCAGCGTACCGCCGTTTGGCCGCAGCGCCGGAGCGCCGTCGGCGCGTCGTCCTTCGGCCGCAACGCCGCCCCGACCCTCAACCGCGCCGCAGCCCGAGCACGACGCCCGGCACGAACGCCCCGGCGAAGGTCAGGTTGTGGGTGAGCACCGCGAGGAGGCTGCGCCAGGCGTGCTCGAGGGAATCGACCTCCAGGAAGGGATCGACCCGGGCCTGGACCTCGCCCCAGTGCACGGTGAGGAAGCCGAGCGAAGAGAGCACCTGCAGCGTGATGAACAAGAGCCCGAGGATGACCGCGAGCACCTTGCCGACCTTCTTGAGCGCGTAGCCCACCGCGAAGCCGGCCACCAAGCCGAACCCGAGCTGTTCGGCGAAGGGCGCGATGCTGGACCATTCCGAACCCACGCCGCGACCATAGCACGCGAGGTGCCGCTCAGGGACGCAGGAAGCGGCTCCAGGACGCGGCTGATGAGACCGTCGTGAGACGTGCGCACGGCGCCGTTGGCAGCGGGGGTGCGCTATCATGCCGCTTGATGATCCGCGTCGCTGAAGCCGTGCAAGCCGCGCTCGCGCAGGGCGCACCGATCGTGGCGCTCGAGTCCACCGTGTTGACGCACGGGCTGCCCCGGCCCGGCAACCTCGAGCTCGGACGCCGGCTCGAGGCGGTGGTGCGGGAGTCGGGTGCCGTCCCGGCGACTGTCGCCGTGGTGCGCGGCGAGTTGACGGTCGGCATCGGCGACGATGACATGCAGCGCCTCGCCGAGACCGAGGTGGCCAAGGCCAGCCTCTGGAACCTGGCCGGCCTCATCGCGACCGGCGCCGACGCCGGCACCACCATCTCCACGACGCTCCACGCCGCCGCCCGGGCGGGCATCGCGACCTTCGCGACCGGCGGCCTCGGCGGCGTCCACGAAGGCGGCTTCGACATCTCGGCGGACCTCACGGCGCTCGCGCGCGAGAGCGTGCTCACCGTCTGCTCGGGGCCGAAGAGCGTGCTCGACGCCGCCGCCACGCTCGAGCGGCTCGAGACGCTCGGTGTTCCGGTCGCCGGGTGGAGATCGGACACGCTCGCCGGGTTCTTGACGGCCGACACTGGCTTGGCGCTGGCGCTGCGCTGCGACGACGCCGATTCGGTCGCGTCGTTGCTGCACGCGCAGCGCGATGCCGGGCTGCCTGCGGGCATCGTGCTCAGCCGCAGCGAGGAAGACGCCCTCGACCCCGAGACCCTAGGCCAGCTCACCGCTGCGGCGCGCTCCGACGCCGCCGCCGCCGGCGTGCACGGCAAGGA
>SLRI01000385.1 GCA_007131045.1 Rhodospirillales bacterium | reverse complement strand
CTCTCGCTCATCGGCTTCGAGGAGGAGGGCCAGTAGGCCATGCGACGCGGTTACGCGTTCAATGGTCTACGCGGGAAAGCGGACAGGATGTGGGGGAAATGATTTCCCCCACGCCCCCTCGAAACATGGGCAGGGTGTCGGCTTGGACGCGTGTGCGCTTGTCGACGTGTACGCGTGCGCCCTGCTTTGCTTAGACAGTCGTACGGCTCTTTTGTTGTCACTTGATCAGTGTCCACGCGTTTACATTTCTACGCCGTTACACTGACACGGGTTACCGCGTGCACCGGCCTACGCGTATTTTGGCGTCTACACCACTATCGACAGGCACGCAGCCAGCTGATACATACAGACATCTGTAAGATCGCATCAGGCGAGTGCATGGCCCTCTCTCTCTCGCTAGCCGCTAACCCCGCCAACCGGGACGAGCCGGACCGCAAGGTCACCCTCACCCTGCCGGCCCCCGTCGTGCGCGAGCTCAAGCGCCGCATGGCCGCCGAGGACACCACCATGCGCGCTCTCGTCCTCGAGGCACTCGCCGAATCCGGCTACGACGTCGCCGCGGACGAGTTGCGTGACCGCCGCCGCCGCCGCTGAAGAGGGCAGGCCCGTGCCCGACACGGTACATCGTTCACATCGACCCCGGAGAACCACCGCGAGGCCCGGCCGATGACCAGCGGCAAGCAGGTCGACCTCTTCCTCGACAGCCTGATCAACGCACCCTTCAAGGACGACCGGGCGCTCATGGAGTTCCCGTTCTTCTCCCTGCAGAAGGCCCCCAGGCGCAAGCCGCTGGTCTACGACGACGGCAAGGTGAAGATCGAGATCCGCCCGGGCGACCGCGGCATCGCCACGATCTGGGACAAGGACGTCCTGATCTATCTCGCCTCGATCATCAACGACCGGATCGAGCGCGGCCTGCCGGTCGAGAGATGTATCCGCTTCAACGCGTACAACCTCCTACGCGTAACCGGGCGCGGCACCGGCAAGCGCGCCTACGAGCTCCTGCTGGATGCCATCTTCCGCCTGCGCTCGACCACCATCGTCACCACCATCGAGGCGGGCGAGACCAAGGAACGCCGCGGCTTCGGCTGGATCGAGACCTTCCGCATCCTCGAAAAACGCACCAAGGCCGGCAAGCAGGTGATGGCCGCCTGCGAGATCACGCTCAACGACTGGATGTTCCGCGCCATCGTCAAGGATCGCCGCGTCCTGACCATCGATTCCGCCTATTTCGAGCTCTCGATGGGCCTCAAGCGCCGCCTCTACGAGCTCGCCCGCAAGCACTGCGGCCGCCAGCACCGCTGGGTGATCAGCCTGCCCAGGCTGATCGACAAATGCGGCTCCGTGCTCGAGCCCCGCTTCTTCAAGCCGCAGCTCAAGAAGGTCGTGAACGACGACGACCTGCCGGAATACCACATCGCGCTGAGCTTCGACCCGCAAGCCACCCCCGAAGGCGTGGTCGACGCGCTCGAAAGCCGCCGCTGGGCCAGCAACGAACGCATCCTCGTTTCGTTCTGGCCACGCGGGCAGGGCAGGGGAGACCACCTCCTGGTCGTCGACTGAGCGGCCGCAGGCGAAGCAAGAAAAGCAAAGAAGAGTGGGGAAGATGATCTTCCCCACACCCCAACGCAACTTTGCGATCACGCCGCTTCGCCGAGCTCCTCGAGGAACGCCCGTGGGCGCAGGATACGAATGCCCTCGTAATGCCCGAGGGCGAGGAGATGGCGGCGGTCGCCGGTCACCAGATGGTCGGCGCGAGCGGCAACCGCAGTCGCAATGATCATGTCGCCCTTCGGATCGAGCGGCACGGCCTCGAGGCACGGCAGGTCACGGACGAGCAGTGCCGCAGCTGCCAGGCCCGAGCAGAACTCCTGCGCCGCATGGGGCTTGCGGCGGTACCGATCGGTGATCTTCGGGCGCACCAGGACGCCCGCGGTCTCCTCGATGATTTCAGCCGACAGGCAAAGCTGAAAGGCACCGCGATGGGCGGCGCGGATCAGCTGACCGGCCGGGCCTCGGGGCGTGATGAAGGCGCTGACCAGCGCCGAGCTATCGAGAACGGCTCTTGTCGGCATTCTCGCGGCGCATCGCGTGGATCTCGTCGACGATCATTTCCATGGTCTCGTCTTCCGAGGGCTCGGGCTCCGGCCCCACGTACTCGACCGAGTTCATCGCCTCGAAGACCTGTTGCCACGCTGCTTCCCGGTCGACCACCGCGACCGGCCTCAGCAACACGCCATCGCCGACCACCTCGGCCTCGAGGTAGTCGCCTTCATTGAGACGGAGCTTGCGCCGCGTCTCGGCCGGCAACGTCACCTGACCGTTGCGCGTCAGCTTGGTGAGCGCCATCGATCGTCTCTCCTCGGATCGTCAGAAGCTCTACTAGATTGGTATCTTGCTAGCAGATAATCCGCCGATGCGCCAGCCCGGCCTCCCGGGGCAGCAGCCGCAGCGCCCGCGACTCGGTACATCGTTCACAATTCGCCGCGAATGCTCCCGACCGCCTCCGAACTCGGTACTTCGTTCACACCACCCGAGTTATCCACAAGCCGCGCCGCCACGACTCGGTACATCGTTCACATTCCGCCTGTGGACGACTCTGGCCGACTCGGTACATCGTTCACATAGACTCGGTACATCGTTCACATTTCGACTCGGTACATCATTCACACAAACACGGTACATCATTCACATTTTTGCCTGCAAGCCATTGAGCTGGAAGGCGGATTCCGCCCTTTAACTCTCTAACAGAATCTAATTAACTTTCTAACGGCCCCGCCGCGGCTCGGCGGCCTGTGGATAACCACCGAGGACAGGACGGCTCTAGCGCCGGCAAGGGCCCAAAACGGGGGTCCCGTCAGGTGACGATCGAAGGCGCCTCACGACCGAGACGTTCGCGAATACCGGCGAGCCGGTCGGCCAGGGCCGCGATGGGTGCCAGCTCGGCATGGACGTCGCCCTCGACCACATCGTCGCGGAAGCGCTCGAGATAGACCCTGAGCGTCGCCCCCACCGTGCCGGTCCCGGAGAGCCGGAAGACCACCCGGGCACCGCTGGCGAAGAGAATGCGGACCCCCTGCCGCTCGGTCAGCGAGCCGTCGACCGGGTCGCGGTAGGCGAAGTCGTCGGCGGCCTCGATCGTCTCGCCCTCCATGCTCTGGCCGGGCAGCTCGCCGAGCCTCGCCCGCAACGCGTCCATGAGATCAGCCGCGGCTTTCGCATCGACCTCCTCGTAGTCGTGCCGGGCGTAGTAGTGGCGGCCGAAGCGGGCCCAGTGCGCCCGCACCAGCTCGGCCGCACTGCTGCCCGAGGCCGCGATGATGTTGAGCCAGGCGAGCACCGCCCAGAGCCCGTCCTTCTCGCGCACGTGATCCGCACCGGTGCCGGCACTCTCCTCGCCGCAGAT
>SLRI01000620.1 GCA_007131045.1 Rhodospirillales bacterium | reverse complement strand
GGCTCGGCCTCGCCCAGGGGCGCCGTGACGAGGACGCAGCTGCCCTCGTGCACGCCGCCTTCGATCAGGGCGTCACCTTCTTCGACACGGCCGCCGCCTACGGCACCGAGACCGCCTTGGGCATGGCGCTCGCCGACCTGCCGCGCGACGAGGTGGTGATCGCGACGAAGAGCCAGATCGTCCGCGACGACCAGCCGCTCGGCGCGGATGAGATCCGCAGCAATCTCGACCAGTCGCTGCGCCGGCTCGGCACCGACCATGTCGACGTCTACATGCTGCATGCCGTCCGGCCGGCACACTACGCCCACGCCCTCGAGCTTCGTGACGCCCTCGATAGAGAGCGCGCTGCCGGCAAGATCCGCCACATCGGCATCACCGAGACGGCGCCGTTCGACCCCGGCCACACGATGCTGGCGCAGGCGACCCGCGACCCGAGCTGGGCGGTCGTGATGGTGGCGTTCCACATGATGCACCAGACCGCCCGGGCCAAGGTCTTCCCGCAGACCCTGGCCAACGGCATCGGCACGCTCGCGATGTTCGTCGTCCGGGCGATCTTCAGCCGGCCCGAGCGGCTCCGCGACGCGATGCGGGAGCTCGCCGCAGCGGGCGAAGTCCCGGCGGAATTGGCCTCGAGCGACGAGCCCCTGGCGTTTCTGGTTCGCGAGCACGGGGCCGCGAGCCTGACCGATGCCGCCTACCGCTACGTCCGCCACGAGCCCGGCGTCGACGTCGTGCTGTTCGGCACCGGCAACCCCGACCACCTGAAGAGCAATATCGCCTCCATCCTCCGCCCACCGCTGCCCGAAGCCGCCAAACAGCGGCTCGATGCGCTGTTCGGCCATCTCGAGGGCGTCGGCCTCGATCTGCCGTCACGCTCGTGATCCTCAGGTCGCCAGCCGGCGCAGCGCCGCTTCCTCCAGCCTGATGCGGTGGGCGAGGAGGAGGATGTTGAGGATGGTGAAGACCAGCGCCAGGAGCGGCGCACCCAGGGCCAGCGGCAGGACGGCGATCTCCAGCGTCACCACCAGGTAGTTCGGGTGGCGGCTGAAGCGGTAGGGCCCGTGGCGGATGCGCGGCTGGCCCGGGACCACGATGATCCGCGTCGTCCAGAACGGCCCGAGGGTCCGGATCACCCAGACGCGGCCTCCCTGCAGCACGAGGAAGAGCCCGAGCAGCGGCCAGTTGAGCGCCGGCTCTCCGAAAAGGACCCAGGCGGCGAGAGCAGCGAGCCAGGCGCTGTGCAGGACGACGAAGAGCGGGTAGTGGCCGGACCCGGTCTCGACGCCGCCACGGGCGAGCAGCCGGCTGGTGTTGCGTTCGGCCAGCCGCAATTCGGCCAGGCGCTGCAGAGCAACCAGCGCCAGAACCGAGAGGCCGACCCAGAAGGCCAGGGGCTCAGAGGAGACGAACAAGGCCGAAGCCCGCCGAGAAGCCGGGACCCAGCGCGGCCATGAGAAAGCGCCCTCGACGCTCCTCCGCCAGAGTTTGCTCCAGCACCACCAGCACCGTCACCGCCGACATGTTGCCGCGCGCCTTCAGCACCTCGCGCTCGGTCGCCAGCGTGCCCGTCGGCAGCTCGAATGCCTCTTCGAGCGCTGCGATCACCTTCTGCCCGCCTGGATGGAGGATGAAGCCGTCGAGGTCGGCAACGGTGAGCTCGTGCCGGGCGAGGAAGGCATCGGCCTCGATGCGCAGCCCGGCCCGGATCAGTGCCGGGATCTCGGGCGAGAAGACCACGCCGAAGCTGTCCTCCTCGATGGTCCAGCCCATGACCTCGCGGCTCGCGGGCCAGGTGTGCTCGCCGCTCGCCTCGAGCACCGCCCGGGCATCCTGCTTTGGCCCCTCCCCGGCCCTCAGGAGAACGGCCGCAGCACCGTCGCCGAACAGCGTGGTGGCGATGATGTTGGCCTTACGGGTGTCGGACGGGCGGAAGGTCAGGCTGCAGAGCTCGACGCAGAGACAGAGCACCCAGCGCCCAGGATTGGCCTGGGCCATCGCCTCGGCCCGGGCGAGGCCCAGGATGCCGCCGGCGCAGCCGAGACCGAAGACGGGCAAGCGCTGCACGCCGCTCGAAAGCCCGAGCGGGCCGACCAGCAGCGCATCGAGGCTCGGCGTGACGATGCCGGTGCTGGAGACGGTGACGATGGCGGCGACTTCACGCGGGTCGACCCCGGCCTGGTCGAGCACGGCGGCGCCGGCCTCGGTCAGAAGCGCAACGGCGTGCGCCTCGAACAGTTGCGCCCGCTCCGGCCAGCCATGCGGCCGGAGATACCAGTCGAGCGGCACGCAGGAGTGCCGCGTCTCGATCCCCGCATTGCCGTAGGAGGCGGCCAGCCGCTCGAACAGCGCCGGGTCGGTGCCGAAGACCCGCCCGGCCACGCGCCGCGCATCGTCCTGGCGGAGCACGTGCGGCGGATAGGCGGTCGCCACCGCATGGATGGCGGCACGCGCCGGCGAGGCTGAAGGCAAAGGCACCTCCTCGGGCAGGAATTCCGACCCTGCCCAAGAAGGCGAAGAATCACTCGAGGTCAATGCCGGCGTGGCACTATCGCCCGACCCGGGCCAGAACGTCGGCCTTGAAGAAGCGCTCGACCACGAACATGAAGGCGATCGAGGGCACCAGGAGGATCAGCGCCGTGATCGAGGCGATCTGGCCTGAGTTTGCGGTCGTTGGGCATATTTCGGGCTGATTTGGCTGTGCTCGATCCGACAAGTCATTGAAGTTGCGTGGTTCTGTTTTTGGTAGGAGGCCGATTCGGCGCAAAAATGTGTGGGCACACGAATTGCCCGTTCTGGCTCGACCCTGCAAAACCAACATGCTATCCGGGTGGGCATGTATCTTCGAACGACCCAGCGGCGGAACAAGGACGGCAGCGTGGTGCGGTACTACGCTCTCGCCGAGAATGCGCGGCATCCCGAGAAGGGCCATGTGGAGGCCCGGGTGGTGCACAGTTTCGGCCGTGCCGATCGGCTCGACCGGGCGGTGCTGGAGCGGCTGGTGGCGAGCATTCGGCGGGTTTTGGCCGAGGCGGAGGGCGCGCCGGTGGTCGAGCGGGCCGGCGTCGCTGGCGGCGAGATCGAGATCGAGGCGGTGTTCGAACTCGGCGTGGCGCATGTGGTCGAGGCCTTGTGGAACCGGCTCGGGATCGCTGCCGCGATCGCGGCTCGGATCGCCGGAAAGAAGCTGAAGGCGCCGCACCTCGCGGCGCTCTTGGCAATGACCATGCAGCGGCTGGAGCGGCCGGGCTCGAAACTGGCCTGCCACGAGCGGTGGCTGGAGCGGGTCTGGTTGCCCGAGGCGCAGGATTTGGCCCTGGGCCAACTCTACCGAGCGCTCGATCTGTTGGCCGAGCACGGCGATGCCATCGAGCAGGAGGTCTTTTGGCGTAGCGTGGATCTCTTCAAGC
>SLRI01000251.1 GCA_007131045.1 Rhodospirillales bacterium | reverse complement strand
GGTGGGTGGGGAAAGGCTCGAGATGCGCTGTCCGTTTTGCGGTTCCGAGGATACGCAGGTGAAGGATTCGCGGCCGGTCGAGGATTCGACCTCGATCCGCAGGCGGCGGCAGTGTGCCGGGTGCGGGGCCAGGTTCACCACCTTCGAGCGGGTGCAGTTGCGCGATCTCGTGGTGATGAAGAAGGACGGCAAGCGGGTGCCGTTCGATCGGGACAAGCTCGCCCGCTCGATCGCCATTGCGATCAGGAAGCGCGGTGTCGATCGCGAGCAGATCGACCGGATCGTCAACGGGATCGTGCGGCGGCTCGAGACCAGTGGCGAGCACGAGGTGCCGACCCAGCGGATCGGCGCCTTCGCCATGGATGCCCTGGCCAAGCTGGACGAGGTCGCCTATGTCCGCTTCGCCTCGGTCTATCGCGATTTCGCCACGGCGCGCGATTTCGAGGAGTTCATCCGCCGGCTGCCGGAAGCCGACGAGCCGGAAGCCTGAGAGCCCGCCCTGTTGCCCGCAACGACCGATCCCGCCGATGCCCGGTTCATGGGGCTGGCCCTCGCCCTGGGCGAGCGGCATCTCGGGCGCACCGCGCCCAACCCGTCCGTCGGTTGCGTGATCGTCAAGGACGGCGTGGTGGTCGGCCGTGGCTGGACGCAACCCGGTGGTCGGCCGCATGCCGAGATAGAGGCCCTGAGCCGCGCCGGTGCAGCGGCCGAGGGAGCCACTGCCTATGTCAGCCTCGAGCCCTGCTCGAACTGGGGCAAGACGCCGCCCTGCTGCAAGGGGCTGATCGAGGCCGGGATCGCGCGCGTGGTGATCGGCTGCCTCGATCCCGATCCCCGGGTCGACGGCAAGGGCATCGCCTGGTTGCGCGAGGCGGGTCTCGAGGTCGTGGTCGGGGTGCGCGAGACCGAGGCTTTGGCGCAGAATCTCGGGCTCTATCGCCGGATTCGCGACCAGCGGCCGATGGTCGGTCTCAAGCTCGCGCTGAGCCTCGACGGGCGGATCGCGACCCGCACCGGCGAGAGCAAGTGGATCACCGGCGAGGCGGCCCGCGCCTTCGGCCATCGGCTCCGGGCCTCTCACGATGCGATCATGGTGGGCTCGGGCACGGCTTTGGCGGACGATCCGGAGCTCTCCTGCCGCCTGCCGGGGCTCGAGGACCGCTCGCCCTTGCGGGTCGTCATGGACCGGCGCGGGCGGCTCGCGGCCTCGAGCCGGCTGGTTGCCACGGCGGCTGAGCTGCCGCTGCTGCATGTTACCGGTGCCGACGGCGATACGTCGCTGCCGGCCGTCTTGACCCGGCTCGCCGGGCGCGGCATCACTCGGCTCCTGGTCGAGGGCGGGGCCGGGCTCGCCACCAGCTTTCTCCGTGCCGGACTGGTCGATCGGCTCTATCTCTTCTCTGCCGGCTGCCTCATCGGTGGCGACGGTGCCGCCGGGGTGGGCAGCCTCGGGATCGAGCGCATGGCCGAGGTGGCGCGGTGGCAGCTCCTCTCGACCCGTCTTCTGGGCCCCGACCGGCTCTCGGTCTTCGCCCCAGCTTGAATTTTGGACGCATGTTCACTGGCATCATCACCCATATCGGCCGGATCGCCGCCGTCGAGGATCGCGCCGGCGGCAGGGCGTTCTGGATCGAGAGCAGCCTCGATCACGGCGGCTTGGCGCTGGGTGCCTCGGTGGCGCATTCCGGCGTGTGCCTCACGGTGACCGAAAAGCGCGGCCGTGAACACGCCGTCTACGCCTCGACCGAGACCCTGGCGCGGACCACCATGGACGCCTGGCGGGTCGGTGAGGCGGTCAACATCGAGGCCTCGCTCAGGCTCGGCGACGAGCTCGGCGGGCATCTTGTCTTCGGCCATGTCGACGGTATCGGCCGCATCGCGGGGCTCGGCCCGGTGGGCGAGAGCTTCAGGCTGGAGATCGAGCTGCCGGAGGGCCTGCTGCCGCTGGTCGCGGTCAAGGGCTCGATCAGCGTCGACGGCATCTCGCTCACCGTCAACGAGGTGGGTCCTTCGACCATGGCGCTGATGATCATCCCGCACACCTGGCAGGCGACGACCTTGCAGCAAAAGCAGCTCGGCGATCCGGTCAATCTCGAGGCCGACATGCTGGCCCGCTATGTCGCCCGGCAATTGGCGCTCGAAGCCCGGCAACCGGCGTTCAGGAATGGGGACAGCTGATGGCCGACGAGGGTTTCGATCCGAGCTTTCTCTCGCCGATCGAGGAGGTGATCGAGGACGCCCAGGCCGGGCGGATGTTCATCCTGGTCGACGACGAGGACCGCGAGAACGAGGGCGATCTGGTCATTCCGGCCGAGTTCTGCGACGCCCAGGCGGTCAATTTCATGGCCAAGCACGGCCGCGGGTTGATATGCCTCGCCTTGACCCGCGAGCGCTGCGAGGCCTTGGGGCTGCCGTTGATGGCGCAGGGCAACGAGCCGCGCATCTCGACCGCCTTCACGGTCAGCATCGAGGCCCGGGAAGGGGTGACGACCGGCATCTCGGCGGCCGATCGGGCGCGGACCATCCAGGTCGCGATCGATCCCGCGAGCCGACGCGAGGACCTGGTCGCCCCCGGCCACATCTTCCCGCTGATGGCCAGGGACGGCGGCGTCCTGGTGCGCACCGGCCATACCGAGGCCGCGGTCGACATCTCCAGGCTCGCCGGGCTCGGCTCGGCCGGCGTGATCTGCGAGATCATGAACGACGACGGGACCATGGCGCGGCTGCCGGATCTCGTCGCGTTCGCCCAGCTGCATGGGCTCAAGGTGGCCAAGATCGCCGATCTGATCGCCTATCGGCTGCGCCACGACCGGCTGGTCGAGCGTGACATCGCGACCACCTTCACCAGCCGCTTCGGCGGCGATTTCCGCCTCCAGGTCTATGTCAACGTGCTCGACGGCATCGAGCACGTGGCCCTGGTCAAGGGCGACGTGACCACCCCGGAGCCGGTGCTCGTGCGTGTCCATGCGGTCAACATGCTGCAGGACCTCCTGGGCGAGGGTGAGAGCGGGCGGGGGGACCAATTGCACCAGGCGATGCGGATGATCGGCGAGGCGGGCAGGGGCGTGGTCGTGGTCTTGCGCGAGCCGTCGCCGCGCAGCATCTCCGAGCGGGTGAAGGTGGCGATCGGCGAGACCGCGTCGCCGCCGGCGGATCTTCGTGTCTACGGCATCGGCGCGCAGATTCTCGGCGATCTCGGGGTCAAGGACATGGTATTGCTCTCCAACACCGGCCGCACGATCGTCGGCCTCGAGGGCTACAATCTTCGGGTCGTCGAGACCCGGCCGATCGACAAGGAAGGCGAGCGCTGATGGCCGGCACCCCCGACATCGCCGACATTCCCGAGCTGCCGGGGGCACGGATCCTGGTGGTCGAGGCGCGCTATCACGTGGCGATCAACGATTTGCTGCT
>SLRI01000376.1 GCA_007131045.1 Rhodospirillales bacterium | reverse complement strand
GCGAGGCTGGTGGTCGCGATCGCGCCTGCATTGACCATCGGGTTCATCGTCCGCTCGGGGTTGAGCTCGATCGCCATCACCGAATCGAACGGCAGCCCGGTCGCGTTCACGCCGATCTTCTCGCGCACCGTCTCGGCCCCGATCGCCTCGGCGACGAGGGCCATGACGAAGGGTTTGGAGACACTCTGCAGCGAGAACGCGTGGCGGGCATCACCGATGGCATGGACGGCGCCGTTGACGCCCACGATGCAGCAGCCGAAGAGCCCGGGCGACACACCGGCCAGGGCCGGGATATAGTCCGCGACCTTGCCGTCCTCGACGTTGCGGTAGCGCTCGTAGGCCTCCTCGAGCAGCGCCTCTACACGTTCCGGCGCCGGCAGTGCCCCGGTCGAGACGGCCGCCACCACCTCGGTCGGGTCGATCTCTTCTGGCTCCAGCATCCAAGCCCTCCTGTGCGCCGTCACCGGAGCTTGCGGCGGCAGCTTCTCCTTGGCAAGCGAGGGCTCGGATCACCCCCATGCCGGAGAAAGCGCGTGCGCCCATCGATCAGCCGCCCATCGATCAGCCAGAGCATCGTCTTCACCTACACCGACGACCTCGCCCGCGCGTCGCGCTTCTGGCGCGAGACGATGGAGCTCGACCTCGTGGTCGACCAGGGTGCCTGCCACATCTTCCGCCTCACGGCCGAGAGCTATCTCGGCGTCTGCCGGCTGGCCGACCGGCCGCGGGGCGAGACCGGGCTGACCATCACCATCGTCAGCGACGAGGTCGAAGCCTGGCACGCGTTCTTGACCGAAAAGGGCGTCAGCTACGTCGAGCCGCCGCGCGCCAGCCCCGAGTTCGGCGTCTTCAGCTCGCTCTTCCTCTCGCCCGACGGCTACCGCATCGAGATTCAGCGCTTCGACGATCCGGGCTGGCACCGCTCCGGCCGGTAGCGAGCCTCACTCAGACCGTCGACGTCACCTTCTTCAGCCCGCGCGGGTTGTCCGGGTCGTGGCCTCGGGCGACGGCGAGGGCTGCTGCCATGGGATAGAAGGCGGCGATCGCGACGATCGGATCGAGCCAGGGGTGCAACGGCGCCGGCAGCCGGGCGTGGGTGCCGGGCGCGCGCTCGGCCGGCGACAGGGTGATGACCGTGCCGCCGTTGCTCGCGACCTCCTCGGCATAGGCGGTGGTGTCGCTGCCGCCCTGGTCGGCCGTGGCCAGCGCCAGAAGCGGGAAGTCCTGGTCGATGACCGCCTTGGGGCCGTGCTGGACCTCGGCCGAGCTGATCGCCTCGGCGTGGAGGTAGGAGGTTTCCTTGAGCTTCAGGGCCGCTTCGCCGGCGATGGCGTGGCTCGGGCCCCGGCCGAGGACGTAGAGGCTGGTCGCGGCCTCGAGCTGCTCGACCGCCCTGCCCCAGTCCGTGCGGATCGCCTGGTCCAGCCGGTCGGGGAGCGCCTGGAGGGCGTCGTGCAGGGCCTGGTCGTCCTGCCAGGTGGCGACCAGGCGAGCCAGTGCGACGGTGGTCAGGATGAAGCTCTTGGTCGCGGCGACACTCCGCTCCTCGCCGGCGCGCTGCGGCAGGACGTGGGCTGCGGCTTTTGCCAGGGCCGAGCCTTCGACGTTGACGATGGCGGTGGTGATCGCACCGCTCCTGGTCGCGGCCTCGAGGCTGGCCACGATGTCGGGGCTGGCGCCGGATTGGGAGAGGCCGAGGACCAGGGCGTGCTCGAGCCTGGGTGCTCGGGCGTAGCGGCTGACCAGCGAGGGCGGCAGGGAGGCGGTGGCGAGGCCGGCTGCGAGGCCGAGCAGCCAGGCGCCGAAGCTCGCCGCGTGGTCGGAGCTGCCGCGGGCGATGGTGGCGGCGAAGACCGGCGGGCGGGCGTCGAGGGCGGCTTTGAGCGCGGCGTAGGCGGCCTGGTCCTGGGCCAGCAGGTTTTCGACCAGGGCCGGCGTTTCCTCGACTTCGCGCAGCATTTGCGACGACATGGGCGTTACTCACTTATGATGGCTGGAATTCGGCCGGGTTGCGGCCCAGGGCGATCAGCCGGGCACCGTCGAGCGGTGAGGCGGTGCGGCCGGCGCCGGCCAGGGCGTCGCCCAGGACCTGCTCGAGGGCCTGGCGGAAGACCGGGGCGAGGCCGCCCGCCAGCACCAGCTTCTCGGCCGCACTCGGGGTCATGGCAGCAGCGAGGCGGCAGTGGTGTGCCGCGGCTTCGTCGAGCAGGGCTCGGCCCTCGGCGTCGCCACGCTCGGCGGCCTCGATCACCAGGGGTACGAGGCTCGCGAACTCGGCCGGCCGCGCGATCTTCAGCCAGCCGAGGATATCCCCGGTGGTGTGCCCGAGCGTGGCCTCCAGCTTCGGCCAGATGAGGCTCTCGGCCCTCTCGCCGTAGCCGTCGCGGGTCTCCAGCCAGTCGCCGATGGCGCGCCAGCCGAGCCAGGCGCCGCTGCCGCGGTCGCCCACCGGAAAGCCCCAGCCCGAGAGCTTCTGCAGCCGGCCGTCGCGGTGCAGCCGGTAGCCGACGACGCCGGTTCCGATGGCGAGAAGGCCGCCGGGCCGCCCGTCGGTGGCGCCCAAGAGCGTGGTGTAGCCGTCCGTGGAGAGGTGGCGAACGGCGAAGTCCGGGAAGGCCGCGTCGAAGCGGGCACGGCTGCCGGGCGCATTGGCGCCGGCGAGGCCGGCACTCAGCACGGTCCGGGCGGTGGCGATCTCGGGATCGATGCCGGCGGCGGCGGCCAGGCGCTGCCAGAGGACGCGGATCTCGGCGAGGCCGGCTGCCGGGTCCTGAAAGAGGTTGCAGGGGCCGCCGACCAGCTCGCCGAGCGGGGTGCCGTCGGCCTTGGTGAGGGCCGCGCGGGTCTTGGTGCCGCCACCGTCGACGGCGAGGATGAGGTCGATGGTGCTCATGGGTATTTCATACCAAAAAGGAACCACACCAGGCAAGAACCAATTTCAGGCCAATCTAATGAGCTGTTTTCGCGGAGTCTTTTTGCTGTGGCTGGCCGAATCCGCCCTCTTCAAAAAAACTTCTTGCCCAGTGGTTTCTTTTTGGTATGTTTCGGGCAGCAACGGAGGCAGGGATGGATACCGAACGACGCCTGGAACGTTATCGCGCCGCCGACCGCTGGCCGACCGGCGAGGCCTTGGCCGCGATGCTCGACAATCAGCAGGGCGCCCTCTTTGCCGTCCGCAACGCCCTGCCGCAGCTGACCGCCGCGGTGCGGGCGGCGGCGGCCCATCTGGGCGAGGGCGAGGGTCGCCTGGTCTATGTCGGTGCCGGCGCCTCGGGGCGGCTCGCCGTGCAGGACGGGGTCGAGCTCTGGCCGACCTTCGGCTGGCCGCACCAGCGGCTGCTCTATCTCATGGCCGGTGGCGAGGCGGCGCTGGTGCAGTCCCGCGAGGGGGCCGAGGACGACGCCGCGGCCGG
>SLRI01000579.1 GCA_007131045.1 Rhodospirillales bacterium | reverse complement strand
TCGCGGGTGACGGCGAACCCGGCGAAGGCCAAGAGCTCCGCCAGGGCATCGCCGAAGACGGTCCCCCGGCCGTGCCCGACATGCAGCGGACCTGTGGGATTGGCCGAGCAGAACTCGACGTTCACCGGCTCGCCGGCGCCCACGCTCGAGCGGCCGTAATCCTCGCCGGCCAGGATCACCGCCGGCACCTGCGCCTGCACGAAGGCATCCGTGAAGCTCATGTTGACGAAGCCCGGCGGGGCCGGCTCGGCCCGGGCCAGAACCTCGACCTCGGCCAATTCCGCCGCCAAGAGCTCGGCGATCGCGAGCGGTTTCATCCGCGCCGGCTTCGCCAGGATCAACGCCGCATTGGTTGCCGCATCCCCATGCTCCCGCTCGCGCGGCGGCTCGACGGTGATCCGCTCCAACGGCAGATCCTGCGGCAGGCTGCCCTTCTGGACCAGCCGCAGAACCGCCTCGTGTACGGCCGAAAGTAGAGTGGCAAAGGGGTTCATCGGTTCATCCGAAGGGAAAGGGGAGAGAAGAGAGTGGGGAGGATGATCCTCCCCACGCCCCACCGTTACTTTGCGGCGGCGCTCGTTCTAGTTCAGGGCCGAAAGCCGGTGAGCTTGAACAGCCGGTCGTGCTCGTCGACGGCGAAGCGATCGGTCATCCCGGCGACATAGTCGCGTACCGCATCGGCCGTGGCGGCACTGCCCGCTGATCCGGCCCTGGCCTGCCAGCGATCCGGCAGGCAGTCCGGGGCGCTGAGCAGGAGCTCGACCAACTCGGTCACCAGCTGCCGGGCGGTCCGCGCCATGCGGTTGACCTTGTAGTGCCGGTACATCCGCTGATGCAAGAAACCGCGCAAGGCCTGCACGGCCTGGCCCATTTCGGCCGAGAACCCGGCCAGCGGGCGGCCCGCCGCGCGCACCTCCTGGACCGAGCGCGGGCCCGTCAGGGCCAGCCGCCGCCCGGTCTCGGCCACCAGATCCGCCACCATCCGATCGATCAGCCGGCGGTTGGTCTCGTGGATCAGCCGCCGCCGATCGACGCCGGGATAGGCGGCCTCCACCTCGCCGACGACGGCACCGACGAGCGGCAGGCCGGCGAGATCGGCGAGGCTGAAGAAGCCGGCCCTGAGCCCGTCGTCCATGTCGTGGTTGCAATAGGCGATGTCGTCGGCGATGGCCGCCAGCTGCGCCTCGAGCGGCGGCTGCAGCCCGAGTTGCATCACCTCCGCCAGGGGATGCTGGGCGATCACCGGGTGCGGCCGGTCGAGCGGGCCGTTGTGCTTGATCAGGCTCTCGAGGGTCACCGCGCTGAGATTGAGCCCGTCGAACAGCGCATAGCGTTGCTCGAGCCGGGTGACCACCCGAAAGGTCTGCACGTTGTGATCGAACCCGCCGAAGCTCTGGAGGGCGGCATCGAGCGCGGTCTCGCCGGCATGGCCGAACGGGCTGTGGCCGAGATCGTGCGCCAAGGCCACGGCCTCCGCCAGGTCCTCGTCGAGATCGAGCGCCCGCGACAGGGTCCGGGCGATCTGCGCCACCTCGAGGCTGTGGGTCAGGCGGGTGCGGTAGTGGTCGCCCTCGAAATTGACCAGCACCTGCGTCTTGTACTCGAGCCGGCGAAACGCCGTGGAGTGCACCACCCGGTCGCGGTCGCGCTGGAAATCGGAGCGCAGGTCGCTGCCGGACTCGTCGACCACCCGCCCGCCCGAAAGCTCGGGCCGCGCCGCAAAGGTGCTCGCCGCCTGCAATGCTGCCGCCGTCTGGAATGCTGCCAAGGTCGAGGACACCCTGTTTGACAAGGAAAAGCGACTTCTTACATTGAAGGGCTCAGTACACTCTTGGAACATAAGGGTCCCACATGCCCGAGATCAAGGCAGCCGAGCCGTCCGCCCGCCCGGCCCCGATCAGCGTCAGCGACAGCGCGGCCCGCCGCGTCAGGCGCATCATCGAGGCGGAGGGCAAGGATGGCCTGGTGCTCCGGGTCAGCGTCTCCGGCGGCGGCTGCTCCGGCTTCCAATACAATTTCGCCCTCGACGACAAGAGCGAGCCCGACGACGTCACGATCGAGAAGAACGGCATCACCGTCGTCGTCGACGGCATGTCCTTGATGTACGTCCTCGGATCGGAACTCGACTTCGTCGAGGACCTGACCGGCTCCTACTTCCGCGTCAGCAACCCCAACGCCTCTGCGAGCTGCGGTTGCGGCACCTCGTTCGCGATCTGACTCTGTGAAAATCGTGAGCTGGAACGTCAACTCGATCCGCAAGCGCGAGACCATCGTGCAGGGCTGGCTCGCCGCCAACGACCCCGACGTCCTCCTCCTGCAGGAAACCAAGACCGTCGACCTCACCTTTCCCAAGGCGAGCTTCGAGGCGATGGGCTACCACTTGGCCCTCTCCGGCGAGCCCGGCCGCAACGGCGTCGCCATCATCAGCAAGCACCCCATCGATAACGTCACCCGGGGCCTGCCCGGCGACGCCGACGACACCCAGGCTCGCTACATCGAGGCCACCATCGAAGGACTGCGCATCGCCTCGGTCTACATCCCCAACGGCACCAGCACCGAGAGCCCCAACTTCCCCTACAAGCTCGCCTTCTACGACCGCCTCCGCCACCACGCGGCAATCCTGCTCGAGGCCGAAACCCCCTACGTGATCGGCGGCGACTTCAACGTCGCCCCGGAGCCCATCGACGTCTACGACCCGACCGCCCTCGACGGCACCATCTGCTACCACCCCGAGGAACGCCGGGCACTCCGCAGCCTGACCTACCAGGGCCTCTACGACGCCTTCCGCACCATCCACCCGACCCGCCGCCAATACACCTGGTGGGATCTCCGCGGCGGCTCCTGGGACCGCGACGAAGGCATGCGCATCGACTACCTCCTCCTCTCCCCCCAAGCCACCGACCGCCTCCAATCAGCCGACAGCGACCCCAAAACCCGAGCCGGCAAAGGCATCTCCGACCACATCCCGACCTGGTGCGTGCTGGGTTAAAATCTGATGAAGAGCGGGGGAAATGATTTCCCCCGCGCCCCCTCCGGCCTTTCCGTTGGGCTCACCCCCCACCACCCGGCCCGGCCACCACCTTCGCATCGTACAACGCCCCGATCTGTCGCTCCCCCAGGCCCAGAACATCCGCGAGGATCGCTTCGGTGTGTTCGCCGAGGATCGGCGCCGGGCGGGGGGCTTCGCGGGCGATGGTGCTGAAGGCCAGCGGGCTGCCGGGGACCGGGTAGGTGCCGATGCCGGGCTGCTCGACCAGGCTCAAGAGCGGGTTCTCGCGCGAGAGGTCAGGGTCGAGCCCGAACGCCTCGGCGAAGCTCTTGAACTCGGACCAGGTGCAGCCGGCGGCGTCGAAGGCGGCGGCGAAATCCGCCACCCGCCGGGCCTCGAACCAGGGGGCGAGGATCGCCGTGATCTC
>SLRI01000613.1 GCA_007131045.1 Rhodospirillales bacterium | reverse complement strand
GCGCACCTCGTGGGGCCGTAGCTCAGCTGGGAGAGCGCTAGAATCGCACTCTAGAGGTCGCCGGTTCGATCCCGGTCGGCTCCACCACTTCCCGTCCGTGCCCGTTTCAGCCGACCAGCCGACCGTTGCTGGAGAGCAGCACGGCGACCGGGCGCGTCGGCTCGAATTTCGAGAAGACGATGGCGATGATCACGGTGATCGGCACGGAGAGGAACATTCCGGCCACCCCCCAGATCCCGCCCCAGAAAGTCAAGGACAAGATGATTACGAAGGGGCTCAAGTTGAGCGTCGTGCCCATCAGCCGCGGCTCGATATAGTTGCCGATGGTCGCCTGGATTGCCGTGAGCGCCAGTGTAACGCTGAAAAAGATTCCCCAGTCGTTGAACTGCAAAAGCGTGAGCAGGGCGGGAAGCATCACCCCGAACAGCGAGCCTATATTGGGCACGAAGTTGAAAAGGAAGATCAGCAGCGCCCACAAGCTGGCGTAATTGACGCCGGCATAGGCGAGCACCACCCAGCAGAGAAAAGCGGTGCCGAGGCTGACCAGTGACTTGATCCAGAGATAGCGCTCGATGCGGTGTTCGATCTCCTCGAGCGACTGGCGCAGGTTCTCGGAGGACTTCTTGTCGGCGAACAGGCGATCGATCTTCTGATTGAAATTGCGCTGTTCCAGCATCATGAAGGCGACGTAGAGCGCGATCAGGCCGATATTGCCGATCAGCCCGCCGAGCCCGGCGGTCAAGGAGAACAGCATGCCGGCGAAGTCGATCCGGCTGATCACCTCGTCGACGGTGGTGGTCTGGTCGACATTGAAGATGCGAATGATTTGTTCGATCAGGATGATCAGATTGCGCTGGTATTCGGGCGCGGCGAGACGGACTTGCGCGATGTTGCGCATGCTGATGTCGAAAATGAGCCAGAACAGGCCGGCCATGGTAAGAATGGCGAGCAGCCGGCAGAACGACGCCGGCAACGCGTAGCCGCCGACGCCCAGCCGCTCGTAGAACCGGCCGATGGCGTTGATCAGCAGCCAGAGCATGAAGGCCACGGCCAAGGGGATGAGGAACCGGCTGCCGAAGATCAGGATCGAGCCCACGACCGCGGCACCGACCAGAAAGCTGGTCCACCAGAGGGGCTTCGCGATAGCTGGATCGACGCTCGGCATCGGCGGTCTCTGCGCTGAGGCGGGCGGCCCGAAAGGCGGCCACTCGGGGGTTACGATCGGCGTGTCGATCTGGCATAGCACAGCCGCTCGGCAGACCAGAAGCCGGGTCGAGCCGGGCACGCGGCGGCAGGGTGCCGGGCACGCGGTCGAATGTCAGGGAGAGCCGAAGCAATGCCGATAGAGACACCCGAGGGATATCGCGCGTTGGACGAGGCGAGCCTGCCGGCCTTCCTCGCGACGCTGCCCGAGATCAGGGACCGCCTCGGCGGCGCGGCGACGGACTGGCGCGTCTCCGAGGTCGGCGACGGCAATCTCAACCTCGTCTTCATCGTCGAGGGAAAGGCCGGCGATGTCTGCTGCAAGCAGGCTTTGCCCTATGTCCGCCTGGTCGGCGACAGCTGGCCCCTGCCGCTCGAGCGCGCCTTCTTCGAATACCGGGCGACCACCATCCAGGCCCGCCACGTGGCCGGGCTGGTGCCCGAGATCCTGCACTACGACCCGGCCCTCTACCTCATCGTCATGGAGCGGCTGAGCCCGCACATCATCATGCGGCGCGGGATGATCGATGCCGTGGTCTACCCGGCCTTCGTCGACCATCTTGTCGAATACAGCGCAAAGTCGCTCTACTTCACCTCCGACCTCGCGCTGCCGGCGGCCGAGAAGAAGCCGCTCATGGCCACCTTCGCCGGCAACACGGCACTCTGCAAGATCACCGAGGACCTGATCTTCACCGATCCCTACCGGATCGCTCCGCTCAACCGCTGGACCAGCCCGGAGCTCGACGAGGTGGCGGCCGCGATCCGCAGCGACGGCGAGCTCAAGCGCGCCGTCTCGGTGCTCAAATACAAGTTCCTCTGCCACGGCGAGGCGCTCTTGCACGGCGACCTGCACACCGGCTCGATCATGGTGACGCAAACCGACACCCGGGTCATCGACCCGGAGTTCGCCTTCTTCGGGCCGATGGGCTTCGACGTCGGCAAGCTGATCGGCAACCTGCTCTTGAGCTATTTCAGCCAGGCCGGCCACGAGAACGCGCCCGGCGAGCGCGACGACTACCGGCAATGGACGCTCGAGACCATCGAGCGGTTCTGGAACGGCTTCGAGCGCCGGTTCGTCGAGCTCTGGACGCAGAACCGCACCGGCGACGCCTTTCCGCCTGATCTCTTCGAGGCGGGCGAAAGCGGCGAGGCGGGGCTGCGCGCGCTCGGACAAGCGCAGCACGCCTTCATGCGCGGGCTGTTCGAGGACGCCGTGGGCTACGCCGGCACGTCGATGATCCGCCGCATCCTCGGCCTCGCCCACAATATCGACCTCGAGCTGATCGAGGATCAGGGCAGGCGGGCCGATTGCGAGAGGCGGACCCTTTCGCTCGCGGTCGACCTGATCAAGCAGGCCAAGCAGATCCCGAGCATCGAGGCGGTGACCGCCAAGGCCGAGACCCTTCAGGCGACGACCGGCACCGTTTCGACCGGGTAGTAGTCGAGCGGCGGCTGCTCCATGACCTGCGGTAGCGACCAGACCGCGTCCCTGAGCCGGTTCTGGCCGATCCGATAGGCCTCGGTGAAGCGGTCGAGGCCATGGCGGCCGCCATTGACCAGTCGCCGGGCGCGGGCGAGGTCGTTCTCCAGCAGTGCCTCCTTGATCGGCAGGCGGCGCACGGCGAGGAAGCAGGCCAGCACCAGGGCTGCGATCCCTGGCTCGTTGGCGAGCTCCGGCTGCCGCTCGAGCCGGTCGCCCTGGCCGATCTGCCGGCCGATCCGGCTGTAGTTCTGGCGGCCGGTGAGCTGGATGAAGCCGCGCCCCTTGAACCGAGCGCCATCCGGTCGGCCCTGATTGCCGAGATCGATGCGGTTGTCGTAGAGGTCGAAGGGGTGGCCGCCGGGCGAGGTGTTGAAGCGCGAGGGCAGCTCGTCGATCGGCTCGAAGGTCTCGCTCTCGGCCCGGATGGTGGCGAGCGCCATCAGAACCATGGGTTGGTCCACGAGATCGAAGCGCCGCAGCGCACCCAGCACCGCCGGCAGATGCTGGGCGATCGGATCGAGGCGGGTGAAGGGGAACATGTCGGCGACGACGTCGAGGCTCACCTGCCCCGTGATGTCCGCGGGCGCGCCTGGACCGCCGCCCTCCAGCCGGGCCCAGGTCAGGGGGCCGGCGACGCCGTCGGCGAGCAGGCCGTGGGCCCGCTGAAAAGCGACCAGCGCCGCCTCGGTTGCCGGCCCGAACCGGCCGTCGGCGGCGCCTGGGTTGAACCCGGCCGCCGCGAGGGACCGCTGCAGCCGCTCCACGGACGAACCGTTTGCACCTCGTCTGAGTACCGGAAACATGAGGATCTCCTTGCCATGCTCGGCGTCCTAATATAGGAATATAAACGCATTTGCAAGCAGGGTCGTCGGCCGCAGCTCAACTCGCTATCTTGATCCTCTCGATGACGAGAAGCGGAGGCAGCGATGTTGATCGACGGCAGGCACCACCGGACCATCTGGGTCGCCGATGACGGGGTGACGGTACGGATCATCGATCAGACCGTGCTGCCGCACGAGCTCCGGATCGTCGACCTGGTCGACCTCGAGAGCGCTGCCGTGGCGATCGAGACGATGCAGGTCAGGGGTGCGCCGCTGATCGGTGCCACCGCGGCCTATGGCGTTGCCCTGGCGCTGCGCGAGGATCCCTCGGACGAGGGCATCGAGGCGGCGCTGGCGCGGCTGATCCGCACCCGGCCGACGGCGGTCAACCTGCGCTGGGCACTCGACGACATGCGCCGGGTCCTGGCGAACCAGCCGCGCGGGCGGCGGGTCGAGCTGGCGATGGCCCGGGCCGCCGCGATCTGCGACGCGGACGTCGAGATATGCCGTGCCATCGGCACGCACGGGCTGGCCCTGATCGAGGCCGTTGCACGGCGCAAGAAGCCGGGCGAGCCGGTCAACGTGCTGACCCACTGCAACGCCGGCTGGCTCGCCACCATCGACCGTGGCACCGCCACTGCCCCGGTCTATGCCGCGCAAGAGAAGGGCATCCCCGTCCATGTCTGGGTCGACGAGACCCGGCCGCGCAACCAGGGGGCGGCGCTGACCGCGTTCGAGCTTCTGCACCAAGAGGTGCCGCACACCGTGATCGCGGACAATGTCGGTGGCCATCTGATGCAGCACGGGATGGTCGATCTCTGCATCGTCGGCACCGACCGGACCACGCGGACAGGCGACGTCTGCAACAAGATCGGCACCTATCTCAAGGCCTTGGCGGCCAAGGACAACGGTGTGCCGTTCTACGTGGCACTTCCGTCGACGACCATCGACTGGACGATCGAGGACGGCATCGCAGAGGTGCCGATCGAAGAGCGTGCCGCCGAGGAGCTGACGGTGGTCAGTGGGCGCACCGAGGACGGCCGGATCGAGCGGGTGCGGATCACGCCCGAGGGCAGCCCGGCTGCCAACTATGCCTTCGACGTCACGCCAGCGCGGCTGGTGAGCGGGCTGATCACCGAGCGCGGCGTCGCCGAAGCGAGTGCTGCCGGCCTCGCCGCCCTGTTTCCACCAGAAGGGTAGGTCCCGGCACGGGTAGGGGCGGAGGCGTGAATCTTTGATTAATTTTCCATCACGAGGGCGTGATTCGAGGGGACGAACTTGATCCCGTGGCGTTTATGCAGCGTATTGATGGGTGATCGGGGGGACGACTGCATTCGGCGGCCGATGTCGACTGTCGGCCGAGAGCGTCTCAGGAGGAAGCGGATGGCATTCATGGACCGTGGCGGCACGGAGCAGGCAAACCGCAAAATCATTCGCGATTCGATGAACGCGCCGCTTTTGACGCGCGAGCACGAATTGCAGCTGGCCCGGGCTTGGCGCAACGACGGCGACGAGGTGGCGCTGCACGAGCTGATCAAGGCCTATATGCGCCTCGTCGTCAGCGCGGCCAGCCGTTTCAAGAATTACGGCCTGCCGATGAGCGATCTCATCCAGGAAGGGGTCGTGGGCCTGATGCAGGCGGCGGCCCGTTTCGAGCCCGAGCGCGACGTCCGCTTCTCCACCTATGCGGCCTGGTGGATTCGCTCGGCCATGCAGGACTACATCCTGCGCAACTGGTCCGTCGTCCGCACCGGCACCACGGCGGCGCAAAAGTCCCTCTTCTTCAACCTCCGCCGGCTACGGGCCAAGATCGACGACGGGCTCGGCAGCTCGATGACCGATGCCGGGCGCGCCTCGATCGCCGAGGCGCTGTCCGTCAACGTCGACGACGTGGCATCAATGGAGATGCGTCTCTCTGCCGGCGATCAGTCCTTGAATGCCACGATCAGCCAGACCGGCGAAGACGTCTGGCAGGATTTTCTCGCCGACGAGCGGCCGAGCCCCGAGGACGTCGTGGGTGACCGTCACGACACCAAGGCCCGGACCGCATGGCTGCGGGAATCGCTCGAGGAGCTCAACGAGCGCGAGCGGACGATCATTCACGAGCGCCGGCTGCGCGAGGACGGCCGCACCCTCGAGGAGCTCGGCCGCCGGCTCGGCATCAGCAAGGAGCGGGTGCGGCAAATCGAGCACCGGGCCCTGCAGAAGCTCAAGGTGGCGCTCTTGCGCAAGGTGAAGGACCCGGGCGACGAGATGCTGCTCACCGCCCTTCCGGCCTGAAGTCGCCGACGGCGCGCTTGACCGAGCCTGCGCGGATGCGCAGGTATCCGCCATGGCCACCCTCGACCTCGATCGTGATCTGGACGCCGCACCGGCAAAGACCGGGGCGGCTCTGATCCACGACCTGCTCCGCCACCTGCCCAATGCCCCCGGCGTCTACCGGATGACGGATGCCAAGGGCGCCGTGCTCTATGTCGGCAAGGCCAAGTCGTTGAAGAAGCGGGTGGTCGCCTACAGCAAGCCGCAGGGCCTCTCGGCCCGGTTGCAGCGGATGGTGGCGCTGACCACGGCCATGGAGTTCGTCACCACAGGCAGCGAGGTCGAGGCGCTGCTGCTCGAAGCCAATTTGATCAAGCGGCTGCGCCCGACCTTCAACATCGTGCTCCGCGACGACAAGAGCTTTCCCTACCTCTACCTCCGCTGGGGCCACGATTACCCGATGATCGGCAAGCATCGGGGCACGAAGCGCGAGGGTGCCGACTATTTCGGCCCGTTCGCCTCGGCCGGAGCGGTCAACGAGACGCTGAACGCGCTGCTCCGCGCCTTTCCGCTCAGGAGCTGCCGCGATTCGATCTTCGACAACCGCACCCGCCCCTGCCTGCAATACCAGATCAAGCGCTGCTCGGCACCCTGCGTCGGCCGGATCACCAAGGACGATTATGCGCGGATCGTCGACGACGTGCGCGGCTTTCTCGGCGGCTCGACCCGCGAGGTGCAGGGGAAGCTGCAGACCGAGATGAGCGAGGCCGCCGAGCGGCTGGACTTCGAGAAAGCCGCAGTCCTGCGCGACCGGCTCAAGGCCATCGCCCATATCGCCGCCAAGCAGGGGATCAACACCGCCGCAGTCGAGGATGCCGACGTCATCGCCCTGCACCAGGACGGTGGCCAAACCTGCGTCCAGGCCTTCTTCTACCGGGCCGGCAAGAACTACGGCAATCGTGCCTATTACCCCGCCCACGCCAAGGACAGCGAGCCGGCCGACGTGCTCGCCGCCTTCCTCGCCCAGTTCTACACCGAGCGGCTGCCGCCCAAGCTGGTGCTGGTGAGCGAGCTGCCGAGCGAGCTGGAGCTCCTGGCCGAGGCCCTGACCTTGAAGGCCGGCCGCAAGGTCGAGCTGCGCGAGCCCAAGCGCGGGCCGCTGCGCGAGCTGGCCGAGCTCGCCCGGCGCAACGCCAAGGAAGCCCTCGCCCGCAGGCTCGCCGACCACGCCTCGCAAGCCCGGCTGCTGGAGCAGCTGGCCCTGCGCTTCGATCTCGAGGCCACGCCCGAGCGGGTCGAGATCTACGACAACAGCCACATCCAGGGCTCGAACGCGGTGGGCGCCTTCGTCGTCGCCGGTCCCGAAGGCCTCGACAAGAAGCAGTACCGCACCTTCACGATCAAGGCGCCCGAGACCGGCACCAGCGACGACTACGCGATGATGCGCGAGGTGCTGACCCGCCGCTTCACCCGCCTCTTGAAGGAGGACCCGGAGCGCCAGTCCGGCAGCTGGCCGGACCTCGTCCTGATCGACGGCGGAGCGGGCCAGCTCTCGGCGGCACAGGGTGTGCTCGACGAGCTGGGTGTCGACGGCGTGGCGCTGATCGGCGTCGCCAAGGGTCCCGACCGCGACGCCGGCCAGGAGCGGTTCTTCCGGACCGGCCGCGATCCGGTCATGCTGGACACCAAGGATCCGGTCCTCTACCTCCTGCAACGCTGGCGCGACGAGGCGCACCGCTTTGCGATCACCAAGCACCGCGGCAAGCGGACCAAGGCGATCGGCCAGTCCGTGCTCGACACCGTCCCCGGCATCGGCGGCAAGCGCAAGAAGGCGCTGCTCCACCATTTCGGCTCGGCCCGCGACGTCGCAGCCGCCTCGCTCGACGACCTCGAGCAGGTGCCGGGCCTCGGCAAGGCAGTGGCGCGGGCGATCTACGACCATTTCCACGAGGGCAATGCCTGATGCGCATCCGCTACTTCGCCTGGCTCAAGCAGCGCACCGGCTGCGTCGAGGAGGAGCTCGATCTGCCGGCCGAGATCGAGACCGTGGCCGACCTCGTGACCTACCTGGGGGAGCGCCACCCGCGCTTCGCCGAGGCGGCCAGCGGCCGTGGCGTCGTTCGCTGTGCGGTCGACCAGACCCACGCCGAGCCCACCGCCCGCCTCGCCGGCGCCCGCGAGGTCGCCTTCTTCCCACCGGTCACCGGCGGCTGAGATGATTCGAGTTCAGGCCGAAGCCTTCGATCCCGGCCGCGAGCTGAGCCGCTTCGCTGCCGGTCGCTCCGACATCGGTGCCGTCGCCAGCTTCACCGGGCTGGTGCGCGACAGCCACCGGGGCGAGCGCATCCTGGCGATGACACTCGAGCACTACCCCGGCATGACCGAGCGCGAGCTGGAGCGGATCGAGGCCGAGGCGAGGCAGCGCTGGCCCCTCGACGACAGCCTGGTCATCCACCGCTACGGCCGCATGCTGCCGGGCGAGCCGATCGTCCTGGTCGCCACGGCCTCCGCCCACCGTGCGGCGGCGCTCGACGCCTGCGCCTTCCTGATGGACTGGCTGAAAACCAAGGCACCGTTCTGGAAATGCGAGGAGACACCGTCCGGCGAGCACTGGGTGGAGGCCCGCGAAAGCGACGACCGGGCCGCTGCCCGCTGGTAGCGCCGGGCGCTTTCTTCGCCGACCCGGCGAGGCTATCAGTGGCGCCGTCTTGTTCATGAGGTGCGTGTGGTGATGGTGGGTGACTCGCTGGGGACCTTCCTGGGTGAGGTGACGGTCGAGCGCGGCCGGCAATACCATCGCCACGGGCGGGTCGTCGGCGTCGAGCAGCGTGCGAACGGCACCGTGGTGGCGCTCGTCCGGGGCAATTCGGCGTCTCCTTATACGCAGCACATTCGGCTGCGCCGCTCGCGCGACGGGCTGCTCTCGGGCATCGACGGGCAGTGCAGCTGTCCGGTCGGCCACAACTGCAAGCACGTGGCGGCGGCCCTCTTGGCCCTGGCGGGGCGCGGCGGTGCGGCGCTCGAGGTTGCCGGCCCGTCGGGGCGCGAGGCGTCGCGATGGCCGCAATTGCGGCAGAACCTCCTGCCCGAGAAGGCCAGGGCGCCCGCCTTGCCGCCGGCGCTGAAAGTGTGGCTGGAGCAGGTGCGCGCGGCCGATGCGCCGGCAGACGGCGGGGCAGAGGACTACCCGGCCGGGGTTCGCGAGCGGCTGCTCTATGTCCTGGACGTAGCGCCCGGGGCGGGGCTGACGGTGACGCCGATGCGGGCGACGCTCTTGAAGGCGGGTGGCTTCGGCAAGTCGGCCCGGCGCTACGATGCGTCGGGGCTGGGCTGGCGGGAGCCGGCGCGGTTCGTGCTGCCCGTGGATCAGCGCATCCTGCATCGGCTGAAGTTCTTGGCGCTCGACCCCGATCGCCACGCACCGCGGCCCATGGTGACACCCCTGCCCGGCGAGATCATGGAGCTCGTGCGACAGATCGCCGGGACCGGCCGGGCGCGGTTTCGCGACGTGCACGGGCCGGCCCTCGCCGAGGCCGGGCCACGGACCGGGCGGCTCGATTGGCAGAGCGAGGAGGACGGCCGGCAACGGCTGGTCGCGGTGGACGCGGCCGGGGCTGCTCTGGTCGTCCTGCCGATCGAGCCCGTGGCCTATGTCGATCCCGAGACCGGTGCCTTGGGCGTTCTCGAGCTCGATGCACCGCCGCGCATCGCCGCGGCCCTGCTCCGCGCACCGGAGATCCCGCCCGAAGCCGCGACCGCTGTGGCCGAGGTGCTCGGCGGGTTGCGCACGGCCCGGCCGCCGGCGCCGAGGCGGATGCGCTCGGAAATCCGCTCCGGGGTCGTGCCGGTGCCGATCCTGCAGCTCTTGGCGATCACCGCCCGGCGGCGCTACGGGCGCTGGTCGGCGGCGGGACCGCCCTTCGCGATGCCGGTGCTGCGCCTCGCCTTCGACTATGCCGGCCGGCGGGTGGCGGCCTTCCCGTTCGACGATCCGCAGTTTTGCGAGGCCGACACGGTGGTCACCCTGAGCCGCGACCGGGCCGCGGAGCAGCGGGCGCATGCCCGGCTCGAGGATTTTGCCGCCGTCCGGCTGGACCAGCTGGACGAGCTCGCGGTCGATCGCGAGGCGGAAGGGCTGGATTACGGCTTTCCCGCGGAGAACGACTGGCGCGAGGCGGACTACGAGGTGTCGAGCACGGCGCTGGCGTTCATGGCCGATGCATTGCCCGTGCTGCGCCAGGAGGGGTTTCGGGTCGAGACCGATGCGAGCTGGCCCTATCGGCTGTTCGAGGGCGAGGTGGCGATCCGCGCCGGGGTGGCCGAGGGTGACGGCGGCTGGTTCTCGGTCGGCCTGACCCTCGAGGCCGCGGGCCAGCAGCTCGACCTGGCGCCGGTGATCCTCTCGATCATCCGGGTGCTGCCGGTGGCGGCCGACGGGACGCTGGAGGAGGGCTTCGATCTCGAGGAGTTCCTCGACGAGCTGGTGCTCTACCAGCGGCTCGAGGACGGCACGCACGTGCCGATCGAGGCCAGCTCCCTGGTGCCGCTGGTCCAGGCCTTCTTGAACGCCCAGGGGCTGCTGGACGGATTCCACCCGGCCGAGGCCGCGAGGGTGGCGGACCTCGCCGAAGCGCTCGAGGGCTCGGGCGTCAGCTTCGATGGCGGCCGCGCCCTGATGGAGCTCGCCGAGCAGCTGCGGGCGTTGCGCGCGGCACCTCTGGTCCAGCCGCCGGCGGCGCTCCGGGCCGAGCTTCGGCCCTATCAGCAGACGGGCTACGGCTGGCTCCGAGCGGTGGCCGCGACCGGTTTCGGCGGCGTGCTCGCCGACGACATGGGGCTCGGCAAGACGGTGCAGACGCTGGCGCTGCTGGTCGAGCGCCACCTCGTTGCGGGTTGTGAGCGGCCGAGTCTCCTTGTCGTGCCGACGAGCCTGGTCGGGACTTGGCGGCGCGAGGCCCTGCGCTTCGCGCCCGAGCTTCGCGTCCTGGTGCTGCACGGGCCCGATCGGCGCGCACGGTTCGAGGAGATCGCGGGCAGCCATCTGGTGGTCACCACCTACGCGCTCCTGCATCGCGACCACGAGGTCCTGTTCGCGCAGCCCTATGAGCTCGCCATCCTCGACGAGGCACAGGCGGCCAAAAACCCGGCATCGAATGCGGCGAAACAAATCCGCAAGGTCGAGGCGAAGACCCGCCTCGCTTTGACCGGCACGCCGGTCGAGAACAACCTCCAGGATCTCTGGACCCTCTTCGACTGGCTGATCCCGGGGCTCTTGGGCAATCGCAAGGCCTTCAACGCGGCGTTTCGCACGCCGATCGAGAAGCAGGGCGATCAGGCGGCGCAGGCGCTGCTCAATGCGCGGATCCGGCCCTTCATGCTGCGAAGGACCAAGAGCGAGGTGGCGCTGGAGCTGCCGACAAAGACCGAGATCACCGAGCTGGTGAGCCTCGGCCAAGCCCAGCGCGGGCTCTACGAGAGCATCCGGCTCGCCATGGACGCCAGGGTGCGGGAGGCGATCGCCCGGCGCGGCCTGGCGGCCAGCCGGATCACCGTGCTCGATGCCCTCTTGAAGCTCAGGCAGGTCTGCTGCGATCCGGCGCTGCTGCCCAAGACCGAGGCCGCCAAGGCGGTCACCGAGAGTGCCAAGCGCGAGCGTCTGCTCGAGATGCTGGAATCCCTTCTGGCCGAGGGGCGGCGGGTGCTGGTCTTCTCGCAGTTCGTCTCGATGCTGCGGCTGATCGAAGAGGATGTTCGGGCACGCGGCTGGGACTACGCCTGGCTCACCGGCGAGACCACCGATCGAGACAGCGTGGTGACGCGGTTCCAGGCCGGTGGTGCGCCGATCTTCCTGATCAGCCTCAAGGCCGGCGGGGTCGGGCTGACGCTGACCGCGGCAGAGACCGTGATCCTCTACGACCCCTGGTGGAACCCGGCGGTCGAGCGCCAAGCGATGGACCGCGCGCACCGGATCGGCCAGGACCGGGCCGTCTTCGTCTATCGCCTGGTGGCCGAGGGCTCGGTCGAGGAGGCGATCATCACGCTCCAGGCGAAAAAACAGGGTCTCGCCGACGCCCTCTTCGCCGGCGAGGCGAGCGGGCCCTTGGGAATGGAAGAGGCGGACCTCGCCGAGCTGTTCCGGCCCATCGGGGCGGGGTGAGGCGGGCAAGAAAAGGGAAGAAGGCGGGGAGGCTAGCCTCCCCGGGCCCCACCGGTCTTTCGGGTCGGTGGGTGATGGGTTGCCGGCGGCGTCGAGCGCCCGCAACCAAAAAACGAGGGGGCCCGGGGAAATCATTTCCCCCGGATTTGCACCGTTGCCGGCTCGGCTTGCCAGCTTGGTCGATCGCATTTATGCTACTCGTCATACCAATCAGGGGAGGTTGCAATGACGATGCAGAAGCATCTGCTCGGTAGTGCGGTGGCGCTGTCGCTCGGCGTGGCGCTGGCGGCGGCACCGTTCAGCGTGCCGGCCTCGGCACAGGACCGGCCGAGCATCGCCTTCGTGGCGCCCGAGCTCGATATCACCCAGTTCTTCGGGCAGTTCTACAGCGAGATGACGCTGACCCTCGAGGAGGCCGGGCTCGAGTACGATCGGACGGAGGCGGCACCGCCCGGTGGGCAGCGCGACATCGAGGCACTCGACAACATCATGGGCGACATGCTGGCGCTGCAGCCGGACTATCTGGTCCTGGTGATCTCGCATTTTGACCTGATCGAGCCGCGGCTGCGCGAGATCCAGAATGCCGGGATCAACATGGTGCTGGTCGAGTACTATGACGAGGAGACTGACATCGATCCGGTGGCCTGGATCCTCACCGACCATGTCGAATCGGGCTACATCACCGGCTATGCGGCGGGTCAGCAGATGGCCGAGCGCGGGCTCGAGCATGTCGAGGTCGCCAACTTTCACGGCACCTCGGGCTCGGAGATCGGCATCGATCGGATGAACGGTTATCTCGAGGGCTTCCATGCGGCGTCGATCGAGCACGGCTTCACCTACGAGGTGGTCGAAGAGGTGTGGACCGAGTTCAATCGCGAGATGGCGTTCAACGTCAGCCAGGACGTCGCGATCAAGCATCCGGGCCTCGATCTGATCTTCGGTGCGAACAGCAACACCTCATTGGGCGTGATGGAGGGGCTGCGGACCACGGGCCGGCTCGGTGACGTGGCGGTCACCGGAATCGGCGGCCAGCTCGAGGAATTGGCCGGCATCGTCCGCGG
>SLRI01000539.1 GCA_007131045.1 Rhodospirillales bacterium | reverse complement strand
TGCAGTCGATGGACGACATGCAGGGCCTGCGCTACCGCATCCCCGGCATCCCGGGCGAGATGTACGCCGAGATGGGCGTCTCGGTCATCACCCTGCCCGGCGGCGAGATCGTGCCGGCCGGCGAGCGCGGCGTGATCGATGCCGGCGAGTTCGTCAACCCGTACCACGACGAGGCCCTGGGCTTCCAGGACGTCTGGCAGTACCACTTCGCGCCGGCTTACCACGAGACCGTGACGGTGATGGACGTCATCTTCAACAAGGATATCTGGGACGAGATCCCGGAGGATCTGCAGAACATCATCATCGTCACGACCCAGGCCCACTTCATGTGGTGGGAGAACCACAAGCCCTACAACAACCGGCTGGCCATGCAGCGCCTGGCCGAGCAGGGCGTCGAGTTCCGCCGCACGCCGGACGACATCCTCGAGGCGTCGCTCGAGGCCTGGCACCGGATCATGGCCGAGGAGTACGCCACCAACCCGGCCTTCAAGCGCCTGGCCGACACCCAGCTCGAATGGGCCTCGCACAATGTCGTCGCCCGACGCATCCTCGAGCCGGACTGGAAGGCCATCGCCGACGTCTACTGGGCGCCGGGTGGCCTGGTCGAGCAGGGCGAGATATTCGACTTCGAGTACGAGGCGCCGGCCGACTACAACGTCTTCAGGCCGGGCGGCTCCTGACCTCGACCCGCTAGCGACGGCAGCGGCTGGCCCATGCCACCCCCCTCGGGTGTTGCGCCCTTGGTTCCGGGTCGGGCCAGCCGCCCCGCCGCCTTTTCAGTCTCGTCGTCGGGATGACCTAGGCCAATGGCGCTCGAGCATCACGTCCGCACCACCATTCGCCTGATCGACGGCTTCACCAAGGCCACGGGCTGGGTCTTCGCCTGGATGTCGGTGATCTTGATGGTGATCATCGTCTACCACGTGACGATGCGCTATGCGTTCAGGGCGCCCACCGTCTGGGCCTACGACATGAGCTACATGCTCTACGGCTCGATGTTCATGCTGGGCTCGGCCTACTGTTTGTCGAAGGGGGGCCACATCCGCACCGACTTCATCTACAATAATTTCAGCCCCAGGGTGCAGGGGATCATCGATGCGACGGCCTATATCGCCCTCTTCTTCCCCGCCCTCTACCTCTTCTTCGACGCCGGCTGGACCTACGCCGAGCGCTCCTGGGCCAGAGGCGAGCGCGGCTACTATTCGCCCTGGGCGCCGCCGATCTATCCGTTCAAGACGGTGATCCCGGTCGCCATCGCCCTGATGCTGCTGCAGGGCGTCTCCGAGCTGTTGAAGGCGCTGCACGCCGCCATTCTGGGGAGGTGGCCGTGAGCCCCGAGTATCTCGGGCTCGTGATGCTCGGCCTTCTTCTCTTTGCGATCTTCATCGGTTTTCCCATCGCCTTCACCCTCCTCCTCCTCGCCGTCACCTTCGGCTTCGTCGGCATGGAGCACCGCGTCTTCAACCTGATGGTCTCGCAGACCTTCGGGCTGATGCAGGAGGAGGTGCTCGCCGCCGTGCCGCTGTTCGTGCTCATGGGCTTCTTCCTCGAGCGAACCGGCTTGATGGAACGATTATTCAGGGCCCTGCAGCTCGCCATGGGCGGGCTGCCGGGGTCGCTGTTCCTGGTCACGCTCCTGACCGCGACGGTCTTCGCGACAGCGACCGGGATCATCGGCGCGTCGGTCACCGTGATCGGCCTCCTGGCCGTGCCGGTGATGCTCAAATACGGCTACTACGCCAGGCTGGCGGCCGGGGTGGTCTGTGCCGGCGGCACGCTCGGCATCCTGATCCCGCCTTCGATCATGCTGGTCCTGATGGGCCCGGTGATGGGCGTATCGGTGCTCCACCTCTTCGCCGGTGCGATCATCCCGGGCCTGATGCTGGCCACCATGCACATCGCCTACGCGATGACCCGGGCGCTATGGAACCCGTCGCTCGGCCCGCCCTTGCCGATCGAGGAGCGCGCCGACAACTGGTGGATCGTGGTCAAGGAGCTCCTCGCGGGCTTCCTGCCGGCCGCGCTCCTCATGTTCTGCGCGCTCGGCACCATCCTGATGGGCATCGCCACCCCGACCGAAGCCGCCGGGCTCGGGGCCATGGGGGCGCTGATCCTCACGGTCGTCTACGGCAAGATGAGCTGGGGCCTGTTCAAGGACTGCATCTTGAACACGCTGCAGACGACCTCGATGATCCTCTTCCTCGCGGTCTCGGCCAACATCTACGCCGCCGTCTTCTCGCGCCTCGGCAGCGGCCTTCTGGTCACCAGCTGGTTCATCGGCATGCCGTTCGATCCGTTCTGGATCGTCGTCATGATGATGGTGCTGATCTTCCTCCTGGCCTGGCCGCTGGAGTGGCCGGCCATCGTCTTGATCTTCGTGCCGATCCTGGTGCCGGTGGTGCGCGAGCTTCAGATCGACCTGGTCTGGTTCGGCATCCTGGTCGCCGTCAACCTGCAGTCCGCCTTCCTCTCGCCACCGGTCGCCATGGCCGCCTATTATCTGAAAGGGGCAGCACCCCAATTGAGCCTCGGCGACATCTATATCGGCATGCTGCAATTCAACGTGATCCAGAACGTGGCCGTGGTGCTGATCCTGCTCTTCCCGGCCATCGCGCTCTGGCTGCCGCGCCTGATCTATGGTTGAGCGTGTCGATGGCTGAGCGTACCGTCGCCAGCTACCATTTCGACCCGTGGAAGACTTGGCCCTTCATGGTCATGCTGCTGGCGATGATCGGCATCGGCCTCGGCCGGGTCTGGACGCACGGCCTCACCGAAGAGTGGGGCATCGCCCTCATCCTGATCGCCATGCCGGCCCTGGCCTTCGTCATGGTTGGCCAGGAGCTCCGCCTCGAGGCCCCGGTTCTCGTGATCACCGAGGACGGCATCCTCGACCGCCGCCGCGGACCCGAAATCCTGCCCTGGTCCGAAGTCCAGGAAGCCACGATCAAGCGCCGGGTGTTCAACAAGGGTGTCCGCATCGTGCTCACCAACGGCGACCGCCGCGACATCGAGCTCAACCTCATCAACGCCGAGGCGCCCGAGATCATGCGCCACATCCAGGAGCAGGCCGGCCGTCACCTCGGCGAGCACGCCGCCTGACCCGGCCCCGGCTCGGCAGCATCCGCCCCACTGCCTAACCTGTCGGCCGACCGAAAGCTGGGGCCGTGGCCGCGGCCTACGCCTTCTTCCTCACCGTCCTCGACATGTACGGGCCGCGCCTCGCCGTGGTCAGCGGCGCGGTGCTGATCGCGCTCCAGGCCGCCAACTTGCTCTTCCAGGAAGTCGCCAGCTGGTTCACCGGCGAACCCTACTACGGCGGCATCCACCGCCGCGTCACCGACAGCGGCTGAGCCCGGCCCACCCCGGCGCAGCTCCCGGCTCGACACCGCGGCACCGAGCGCTAAACTCGATGGCCGACGGCGGCAGAGGAGG
>SLRI01000168.1 GCA_007131045.1 Rhodospirillales bacterium | reverse complement strand
GGCGACGTCGTCTATCTCGACGGCCTCGTCTATACCGGCCGCGAAGGGCTCTACAAGCGGCTGATCGACGACGGTGTGCCGCCCCCGGTCGACTTGGCGTCCCTCTCCAACGTCAATTTCCACTGCTCGCCCGCCGCCAGCGTCGAGGCCGACGGCAGCTTTCGCGTAGGCGCGGTGACCGCCACGGCCAGCTTCCGCTTCAGCCGCTGGCTCACCGAGTGGTTCAAGCTCTCGCACTGCAAAATCATCATCGGCAAGGGCGGCATGTCGGAGGCCGACTACAAGGAGCACTTCGTGCCCAACGGCGCTGTCTATCTCACCACCGTGGGCTACGGCACCGGTGCCTTGCTCGGCCGCGGCGTCAAGCGGGTCGAGAACGTCTACTGGCTCGAGGAGATGGGCATAGCGCAGGCGCTCTGGGTCTTCGAGGTCGAGCGTTTTGGCCCCTTCCTCGTCGAGAGCGACCTCGCGGGCAATGGCCTCTTCGACCGCGAGGGCCGCCGGGTCAATGCCCTGACCCAGCACCTCTACGACGGCCTACGCCAACCGGCGCTGCGCCGCTACGGCGAGACAACCGACCGCAACGACGAAGTGATCTAAAGTAACGGTGGGGCGCGGGGAGGTCCCACCTCCCCGACTCTTCATCTATTCCTGAACGACAGCCTTCCTGCATCCTGCATCAGGTTCGGCACCAGGACCGAGAGGATCAAGAGCAGCCCGATCACCCCGGTCTGCAAGTGCCCCGTGATATTCGCGAGCGCCATGCCGTTCCTCAAGTTGAGGACGAGGAGGATCGAGAGCAGCACCCCCCAGAGCGTCCCCTTGCCGCCGAAAATGCTGACCCCGCCCAGGAGCACCATGGTGATGATGTCGAGCTCGAAGCCGAGGGCCACGTCGCCGCGCACCGCGCCTGTCCGTGCGGTGAAGAGGAGGCCGGCCAGGGCCGCGATGCCGCCCGAGGTGATGAAGAGGGTGGCCTTGACCCGCCGCACGTCGACGCCGGAATAGCGCGCGACGTCGGCGCTGTTGCCGATGAAGAAGACTTTGCGGCCGAAGCCTGAATAGTGGAGCACGAAGAGCAGCACGATGAAGAGGGCGGCAAAGACCAGGAGCGCCAAGGGCAGGGGCCCCAGGATCGGCTGTTGGCCTAGCGCATTGAACCAGGCGGGAAAGCCGGTGATGCCGCGATCCTCGACCAGGATGCGGGCGATGCCGCGAAAGCCGATCAGCATGGCGAGCGTGACGACCAGGGACGGAATGCCGACCACGGTGATCCAGAAGGCATTGAACGCGCCGCCCAGGAGGCCGAGGGCCAGGACCAGCGGGATGGTGAGCTCGGCCGGCACGCCTGCCTGAAAGAGCCAGCCGAAGGCGCAGGCGGCGAGCCCCATCATCGAGGCCACAGAAAGGTCGATCTCGCCGTTGACGATCACCAGCGTCATCATCAAGGCCACGATGATCTTTTCGATCGAGAGCTGGAAGAGGTTGATCTGGTTGCCGATCGTCAAGAACATCGGCGACATCAGCGCGTTGCTGGCGATGGTGACGGCCAGGATGAGGAGCAAGAGCCCCTCCCAACTGCGCAAGAGGCCAATGAGCCGGGCCAGTCCGTGCAGCGCCTGCCTTCGGGAAGCGGTGGCCATCAGGGTGGCCCCACCGCGGTCGGGGCCGCCAGATGTCGCCTGCGGCGGACCCGGGCGAGCGAGCGGGTCATGATGGTGTCGGCGGCGACGGCGATCAGGATCAGCATGCCCAAGAGCGCGTCCCGCCAGAACTCGCTGACCAGGGCCCAGCGGGTCAGGCTGTTGTCGATCACGTCGACCAGCGTGGTGCCCAGGACCACGCCGATCACCGTCCCGGACCCGCCGAAGATGTTGACCCCGCCGACCACGACCGCGGCCACCGATTTGAGCTCGAAGCCGAGCCCGGCGACGACCGTGATATTGCCGAAGCGGGCGAGGAACATGAAGCCGGCGAGCCCGGCCAGGGCGCCGCTCAGCACGAAGGCGGTGAAGACGACGCGCTTCGCGTTGATGCCGGCGATGGCCGCAGCATCGGGGTTGGAGCCCACCGCATAGAACTTGCGCGCTGCTCGGAGCCTGGAGAGGGCCAGGTGAAAGAAGAGGGCCACGGCGAGTGCTATGGCGACGGTGACCCGGATGTCGAGCCCGCCGATCGAAAAGAGCGTGACCTGCGGCAGCTCGACCACCCATTGCGGCAGCATTGCCGTGGTGATCGACCGGGCACTCGAATACTCGACCAGGATGGTGCGGTAGAGGGCCAGCGTGCCGAGCGTGACGATGATCGCCGGCACCCGCCCATACGCCACGATGACACCGTTGAACGCGCCGAAAGCCGCACCCATGGCCATGGCGGCGATGACCACGAGAACCGGGTGCAGGTCGGGCTGGGCGACCAGGAGATCGCCGGTGAGATAGGCGGTGAAGCCCACGATGGAGCCCACGGAGAGGTCGATATTGCGGGTTATCACGACTAGCGCCTGGCCGATCGCGACCAGCATGATGATGGCGGCACTGGTCGAGATGCGGTTGAACATCCGCGCCGTATAGTAGTTGTCGATCTGCGCCCCGAAGAAGGCGATGACCAGCACCAGCACGACGGCGAGTGCCGCCACCCGGAGCGTTTGCGGCGAGAGGTTGCGCAGCCAGTCGGTCATGCGGCCGCAGCCGGGCGCTCGCCGGTGGCGAGCGACATGATGCCCTCGGGCGTCGCCTGCTCGATGGGAAAGATCCCCATCTGCCGCCCCTCGCGCATCACCAGCACCCGGTCAGCCAAGGCCATGACCTCGGGCAGGTCGGACGAGACGACGATGACGGCGACGCCTTGGGCCGCGAGGTCGTTGATGATGCCGTGCACCTCGGTCTTGGCCCCCACGTCGATGCCCCGGGTCGGCTCGTCGAAGATCAAGAGCCGGGGCCCGGTCTCCAGCCACTTGGCGAGCATCACCTTCTGCTGGTTGCCGCCGGAGAGCTTGCCGACCTCGAGCGCCACGTCGGTGGTGCGAATATTCAGCCGGAACTTGTGCTTCTCGGCCATTGCCCGCTCCGCCCGCCGGTCGATCAGGCCCAGGGCGTCCAAGAGCCGGCGCAGGCTCGGCAGCGAGATGTTGGCGAAGATCGGCAGGGCCATGGCCAGGCCGAGCTTGCGCCGGTCCTCCGAGACATAGGCGATGCCGAGCCGCATGGCGGCCTGGGGGTCGTCGATGCGCACCGCCTCGCCAGCGAGCGTGATGGTGCCCGTGGTCGCCGGCTGAATACCGAAAAGCGCCAGGCCCACATCGGTCCGCCGCGAGCCCACGAGCCCCGAGAAGCACAAGACCTCGCCGGCATGGAGGTCGAAATCGACGCCTTCGAACACCCCTTCGTGGCCGAGGCCCCGGACACTGAGCATGAGGGGCCCGTGCGGCCGCGCCGCTTC
>SLRI01000369.1 GCA_007131045.1 Rhodospirillales bacterium | reverse complement strand
TGCTCGACCAGCCGCCTGGCGAGCCGCTCGATATCGGCCGCCGCCGGACCACCGGGCGAGCGGTCCAGATAGGGCATCTGCCGGCGGATCGCCTCGGGCACCCGGGGATCGCTGCGGACATACCCGAGCTCCCGGCACTCGAGCTCGAGAAAGCGCCGGCAGGCGCGGGCCAGGGTCGCCCGGGCGAGATCGCCTTCGGCGGCATCGGCGACGCCATTGGCGAGAAACCAGGGGGCCGGGGCCAGCGCACGGGTAAGCTTGATGAAGGCGTAGTTGTCGGTCAGCGCCGTCGGCTCGTTGTTGCCGACGACGACGAGGCGGGTGGCGGCTGCGGCGAAGGTCGAGGCGACCCGGCCGAGGCCGCTCGGCAGATCGACCAGCACGTCGTCGAAACCCTGGGCCAGTGTGGTCAGGCCGAGGGCGGCGCGCTCCAGCCGGGCGGTCGCGAGACCGCCGAGCGCGTCGCCCGAGCCGCTGCCGGCGATCAGCGCGAAGCCGCAAGCCGCGTGCCGGCGCACCAGCCGCTCGAGGTCGAGCCCGGCATGGATCGCCCGGGCCAAGGCGATGCCGGGCTCGAGGCCGAGCTGCACCTCGACATTGGCGAGGCCGAGATCGGCGTCGACCAGGAGCACCCGGCGGCCGCGCCGGGCCAGCGCGTGGGCCAGGGTGACGGCGAGGAAGGTCTTGCCGACGCCGCCTTTGCCCGAGGCGAGGACGGTGAGCCCGGTCATGGGCGAATCTCCGGGGCGAAGGCCGCAGCACGGTGCAGCAGCAGGCGGGCGAGGTTGGCTGCCGTCAGCGACTTCACCGGCTCGACGATCTCAGGCGCGATGCCGACCCCGGCAAAGCCGAGCCCGGCATCGGCGGCCGCCAGCAGCATGCCGAGACGGCGGGCGGTATCGAGCCTGGCGGCGAGGAACCGACTGGCGCCCAGCGCCCGCCAGGCCAGCGCCTGATCGTGCGCCTCGACCGGCATGAGATCGGCCGGGAGCACCGGCACGAGCTCGCCGCCGAGCTTTCGCGCGAGGCCGGAAGTGGCGGCCAGGCTGTCGGCGCGCAGCGGGTTGACGGCGGCGGTGTCGACCAGCACCAACGGTGCTCGCCGATCCTCGAGGGGCTCGCCGCGCAGGGCGTCGAGCGGCTCGCGGGCGAGGCCCATCGGCTCGAGCAGGGCGTCGAGCTGGGCCGTGCCGCCCCGCCGCTCGTCATCGGTGCTCACCACCCGCACCGGCCGGCCGGCCAGCAAGGCTGCAGCAGCGAGGCGGGCCACCATCACCGTCTTGCCGACGCCCGGCGCACCGGCGAGCACCAGCGGCCCGCCCAGGCGGTGGCCGAGCGGCGCGAACCGGCAGTGCTCGGCAAGGGCGAAGGCCAGGACGTCCTCGGCCTCGACCGCCCCGCTGTCCCGGGCGGTGAGACAGAGCCGCTCGATCCGCCGGCCGCCCGCCTGATGAAAGCGCAAGGCCAGGGCCAGCCGCTCGACCACCTCGAGCGGCGTCGCCGAGCGGAGGATGTCGCCCAGGGCATCGTCCTGCACCTCGATCCCGGCGGTGATCCGCACGCCCTGCGGGCCGTCCTCGGTCGCGAGAATGACGGCGTCGTCGCCGAGTGCTCGGCGGAGCGCTGCCATCGCCTCCTGCACGCTGCGGCCCGAAAAGACCCGAAGCTGCATGGCCTAGACCTGTCCGAGCGTGCGCAGCTTGGCCTTGGGGTGGATCTCGTTCTGCGAGAGCACCACGGTGGACGGCCGGAAGCGCTCGACGATCGAGCGGACATAGGGGCGGATCGCGGGCGAGGTGATCAAGACCGGCAACTCGCCGCGCATCGCCTGCTGCTCGAAGCCGTCGCGGAGTGCCCGGATGAAGTCCTGCAGCCGGCTCGGCGCCATGGCGAGCTGGCGCTCGTCGCCCTGGCCCACGAGACTGTCGGCAAAGGCCTGCTCCCACTCGGGCGAGAGGGTGAGGAGCGGCACGTAGCCGCCGGGGCCGGTGGCCGCATTGGTTATCTGTCGGGCGAGGCGCGCACGGACGTGCTCGATGATGAAGACCGCGTTCTGGGTGAACTGGACGGCTTCGCCGAGCGCTTCGAGGATCAAGGCGAGGTCCCTGATCGAGACCCGCTCGGCCAGCAGCCCCTGCAGCACGCGCTGGATGCCGGCGGTCGAGATCCGCTGCGGCACGAGGTCGCCCAGGAGCTTCTGGTATTGCTGGTCGAGCTCGGCCAGGAGCTTCTGCGTCTCGGCGAAGCTCAGCATCTCGGCCAGGTTGTCCTTGACGATCTCGGTCAGATGGGTGGTCACCACCGTGGCGGGGTCGACCACGGTGAGCCCCTTGAAACTCGCCTCCTCGCGCAAGGATTGGGCGATCCACATCGCCTGCAGGCCGAAGGTGGGCTCGGTGGTCTCCTCGCCCGGCAGCTCGATAGCCGCGCCTTGCGGGTGCATGACGAGCAGCATGCTCGGCCGGACGTCGCCCCGGCCCGCCTCCATCTCCTTGACCTTGAGGACGTAGGTGTTGGCCGGCAGCTGGATGTTGTCCTGGATGCGCACCGAGGGCATGACGAAGCCGAGCTCGCCCGCGAGCTGGCGGCGCAGCGCCTTGATCTGGTCGGTGAGCCGGCCGGCACCCTGCTCGTTGATCAAGGCGAGCAGGCCGTAGCCGAGCTCGAGCCGGATCGGATCGATGTGCAGGGCGGTCGAGATGGGCTCCTCGGCCGGCGCCTGGGGTGCCGGCGGCGGGGCAGCCAGCCGTTCCTCCTCGGCGAGCTTGAGCCTCGAGCCGCGCCAGGCGAGCCAGCCCGTGCCGCCGCCGATCACGACAAAGGGCAGCACCGGCAGGCCGGGCAGGACGGCAAGCGCGAACATCAAGCCGCTGGTCACACCCAAGGATTTCGGAAAGGCGCCCATCTGGCTCAAGAGCGCCTTGTCGGCGCGGCCGGTGACCCCGGCCTTGGAGACCAGGAGGCCGGCGGCGGTCGAGACCACGAGTGCCGGGATCTGCGAGACCAGGCCGTCGCCCACGGTGAGGATCGTGTAGCTCTCGGCCGCCTGGCCGAAGCTGATGCCCATTTGTCCCACACCGATGATCAGCCCGGCGATCAGGTTGATGAAGGTGATCAAGAGGCCGGCGATGGCGTCGCCGCGGACGAACTTGGCGGCACCGTCCATCGAGCCGAAGAAGGCGCTCTCCTCCTCGAGCTCCTTGCGCCTGGCCTTGGCGGTCGCCTCGTCGATCAGGCCGGCCGAGAGGTCGGCGTCGATCGCCATCTGCTTGCCGGGCATCGCATCGAGCGAGAACCGGGCGGCGACCTCGGCGATGCGCCCCGAGCCCTTGGTGATGACGACGAAATTGACGATCACCAGGATGGCGAAGACGATGATCCCGATGACGAAATTGCCCTGCATGATGAAGCCGCCGAAGGCCTCGATCACCCCGCCCGCGG
>SLRI01000239.1 GCA_007131045.1 Rhodospirillales bacterium | reverse complement strand
GCGCCGCTCCCGGCCCGGAGCCGCGACCGCTCCGATATTCGAGGTCTCCGCGCCCGCGGCTCCTCCGCGCTCAACGTCATCCATCTCGACACCTCCGTCGGCTCAGATAAGCCGTCTGGGGTGTCTCAAGGAACGCTGGGGCGGGTGACAGCCTTGCTCTCGGCAAAAGGCGCTCTCGGCAACTTCAAGGCTGCAATCACCGGAACCTACCGCTTGATCAGCACAAAGCACGTGGCCCGCTACCTCGCCGAGTTCGAATACCGCTTCAATCGCCGCTATGACCTCGCGGCAATGATCCAGCGCCTCACATGGTTCAGCGTCCGAACCCCACCCATGCCCTACCGGCTGCTGAAACTGGTTGAGGTTCATGCGTACTCAGGAAAAGCCTTGCAATAACTGTCCCGTTCGCAGTGGCTGGCATCCTTTGCCCCACCGGCGTCGATGGCTTGGTCTTCATGGATACAGTGTAGCCCGGCTGGGCCCGACTGCCCCATCTTCAGACAAACAAAGGGACAGTCGGCCAGTTCCAGCCGGCTGCTCGAAAGCCCAGGCCTGTACAAGGCGCTCGACGTGCGCGCGAGGGCGGCAAGTTGGCGGTCGAGGCTCTGCTCGCGCGTCGATACACGCATCTAACCGATCAGCATCCGCCCCGCTTGGTTCTCCACCAATTCTACTCAGCAACTAGAGACTCCGACCAACCCGGGCGGATTACTCCGCTACCGCTCCGACCCTTGACTTCGGCCGGCTGGTCGCTTTTCTGCGACCGCTCAGCCGGTGACCAGGCGCGGGATGAAGAGCACGAGGTCGGCCCAGAAGGTGACGACCAGGAGGGCCGCGAACAGCGGGATGTAGAAGGGCAGCATGGCCCGGACCATCTGGGCGAAGCTGACCTTGGCGATGTCCATCATGATGAAGAGGAGCACGCCGAAGGGCGGGGTGGTGGCGCCGATCAACAGGTTGAGGACCATGATGACGCCGAAATGGACGAGGTCGATCTCGAGCGCCATGGCGAGCGGCAGGAGGGCCGGGACCGCGATCAAGAGGATGGCCGTCGTTTCCATGACCAGGCCTGCGAGCAGCAGGATCACGTTGATCATGGCGAGGATGAGGTAGGGGTTGTCGGTGAGGCCCAAGAGCGTCGAGGTGAGCGCGGCCGGCAGGTTGTTGACCGAGACCACCCAGCCGAAGGGCACGGCGGCGGCGATGATGAAGACCAGGACGCCGGTGGTCAGCCCGGTCTCGACCAGGCAGAGATGCAGCTTTTTGAAGGTCAGCTCGCGCTGGGCGAAGCCCACGACCATGGCGTAGGCGACGGTCACCGCCCCGAGTTCGGTCGGGGTGGCGGCGCCGGAGAGCAGGCCGGCGATCAGGATCACCGGGGCGAGCAGGGCGGGCAGGGCCTGGACGAAGGAGCAGCCGACGTCGCGCAGGCTGGCGCGAGGGCGGGTCGGGGCGACGATCCGGCCGGTCCGGGCCAGCCAGTAGATGACCCCCATCAGGAGCCCGCCCATCAGCAGGCCGGGGAGGATGCCGGCGAGGAAGAGATGCGCCACGGAGACCTGGGCGAGGACCGCGTAGATCACCATGATGACCGAAGGCGGGATGATCGGGCCGATGATCGAGGAGGCGGCGGTGACCGCAGCCGCGAAGGCGGGGTCGAACCCGGCCTTGCGCATGGCGCGGATCTCGACCGTGCCGAGGCCCGCGGCGTCCGCCTGGGCGACGCCCGACATGCCGGCGAAGACGATGGAGGCTGCGACATTGACGTGCGCGAGGCTGCCGCGGATGTGGCCGAAGAGGGAAAGCGCGAAGGCGAAGATGCGAGCGGCCAGACCCGCCCGGTTCATGATCGAGCCGGCGAGCACGAAGAGCGGGATGGCGAGGAGCGGAAAGCTGTCGAGCCCGGACGCCATGCGCTGGACGACGATGGTCAAGGGGATCGGGCTCTCGAGGATCAGCCAGGCGACGGCCCCGGCGGCCAGCGCGAAGGCCACGGGCACCTCGATCAGGACGAGGAGCGCGAAGACCACGAACATGATCCAGACGTTCATGGCCGCTCGCCCATGAGCGCGCGCTCGGCCGCGGTATCCTCGTCCTGGTCGGTGACCAAAGGCGGCATGATGTCGGGCGGCCGCGGCCCGCCGAGGGCGAAGCGCAGCTCGACCAAAAGCTTGTAGACCGAGGTCAAGAGCATCGAGACGGCACCGACCGCGAGCGGGACGGAAAAGAACCAGCCCGAGGGGATCTGGATCGGCAGGGCGATCGTCCGCCTCCGCATCTCGATCTCGATGGCGCTCTGCAGCGACGGCAGCAGGGTGGCGAGAAAGACGATGATCACGAGAAACACCACCGCCCGAAAGACGGCTCCCGCCCGCTCTGGCAGCTTGCCGACGAAGGTGTCGATCTTGACGTGGCGGTCGTATTTGAGTGCCAGCCCGGCACCCAGAAACGTCGTCCAGATGAACGAATAGGTCGCCACCTCCTCGACCCAGACCAGCGGCCGGCCGAAGAAGTAGCGCGAGATCACCTGTGCCATGATGTTGACGACGATATTGACGAGCAGCAGGACGACCAGCACCCGCTCGACCCGGCCGAGCAGGCCGAGCAGGCGCCGGTAGATCTCCAGCATCAAGTCGCAACGATCAGCGCTACGGAGACTGCCCGGGGGCTAATTGCGCATGTCCCGGATTTCCTGCCACAACCCTTCCGACCAGACGCCGTCGGCCTCCATTTCCTCGACTCCGGCGCGCGCCTTCTCGGCGAACGGGCCGACCTCGATCTCGTGCACCGTGGCGCCCTGGTCGGCCATCAGCACGTCTCCGGGGCCGGCCTCGGGCAGCGACAGGCCGTCCATGGCGGCCCGAAAGTGCTGGACGAAGCCCTGGCCCTCGGGCCGGCGGCCATATGCACAGGTGTCGTAGTCGGCGAGGCCCAGGCCGCGGCCGACCAGCACCACGAGCCCGGCACAGTCGACGCCCTGGCGGGTGCGGCCCTGGTGGCGCCACGGCACGCCGAGCCAGACGCGCGCAGCCGCTACGATGGCGTCCGGGTCAGCGGGCATCTGGGTAGGTCGCCATCAGGTTCGCGACAGAACAGAGATGACACGTCCGCCACCAGCGGCGGCTGGCGTCGCCGACTCGGAAAATGCTCCTATGCAAAGCGGATGCGCTCGATCCTAAGCTCGACCGATTCCACAGCGAGGAGCGGTGCACTGTTGGCGCGTGATGAGAAGGACGAGGAGATCTATGTGAACGTCGTGCCCCCGCGTCGACAATGGCGGGTCGTTGAACGCACCAAGCACTATGTCAAATTGGTGCGGACGGATAATCCCAACGTCATGCGGTTTCCGCACGAGAGCGCTCTGCTGGACAAGAAGAGGTACAGGCGCGTCTGAGTCCTCTTGTGCGCCTGTGTCGACCCGTCCGCATTATTTTGCATCAGGG
>SLRI01000500.1 GCA_007131045.1 Rhodospirillales bacterium | reverse complement strand
TGGCTCGATATCCAGCGGCGCCGGTCGATTCTGCCGGCCTCGGACGAACTCCTGGTCGAGAGCTTCTGGCGCGGCGGCCGGCATTTTCTCGTGGCCTACCCGTTCGTCGGGCGCAATGCGCACCAGACGCTGGGCATGCTGCTGACCCGAAGACTCGAGCGGATGGGCGCCCGGCCCCTGGGCTTCGTCGCCTCGGACTACTGCATCGCCACCTGGGGTCTCGGCGAATGCCCGGACATGGCGGCGCTCTTCGATGTCGACATGCTGGGCGACGACCTCGAGGCCTGGACCGCCGAGAGCAGCATGCTCAAACGGATCTTCAGGAACTGTGCCGTGGTCGCAGGGTTGATCGAGCGGCGTCAGCCGGGCCAGGAGAAGACCGGCCGGCAGGTCACCTTCAACGCCGATCTCATCTATGACGTGCTGCGCAAATACGAGCCCGACCACGTGCTGCTGCGCGCCGCCCGCATGGAGGCGGCGGCGGGTCTCACCGATGTCCGCAGGCTGGCCGACTTCCTGAACGGGGTCGAGGGCCGCATCCGCCACCAGAAGCTGGCGCGCATCTCGCCCTTCGCGGTATCGATCATCGCCACCATCGGCCGCGAGTTGGTGCCGGGTGCCGGGTGCGACCAGACGCTGGACGAGCTGACCGCGAGCCTCGTCGTCGAGGCCCTTGCCGATCCCGAGACCGGCGAGCTGCCGGCCTGATGGAGGCTGTCGGCACGCTGATCGAGCTCGGCGGCGAGGCGATCGTCCTCGATCCGCTGGGCGTGATCTGGCTCGAGGCGCGCGCGATGCTGGTCGTCGCCGACCTCCATCTGGAGAAGGGCAGCGCCTTCGCCCGCAGGGGCACGCTGCTGCCACCCTATGATACCGCCCGCACGCTGCGCCGTCTCGATTGGGCGATCCGCCGCTACCGCCCGAAGGTGGTGGTGAGCCTCGGCGACGGCTTTCACGACCGGGCCGGTGCCGGCGGCCTCGCTGCAGATGATCGTCGTACCCTCGTCGACCTCGCCATCGGTCGAACCTGGCTATGGATCAGGGGCAATCACGACCCTGATCCGCCGCCCGGCCTCGCCGGCGACAGCCTGCCCTCCCTCGAGCTGGGTCGAATGCGCCTCGTCCACCTGCCGGACGACGCGGCCGACGGCGAGACCGTGATCGCCGGCCACCTGCACCCCAAGGCACGCATCGTGCAGGGTGCCCGCAAGGCGACGCGGCCCTGCTTCGCCGCCGATCCGCGACTGCTGCTGTTGCCCGCCTTCGGCGCCTATACCGGCGGCTTGAACGTTCTCGATCCGGCCATCAGCGCGCTGTTCCGATCGGGCTTCACCGCGTTCATGCTCGGGGAATCGCGGGTCTTCGCGGTGAGCCACCGCCATCTCCGTCCGGATCCACCGGATTGGCGCCGGCATCGGCTGGCGGCCGGATGACGCGACCGACCATCGTCTGGCTGCGCCGCGACCTCAGGCTCGCCGACAACCCGGCGCTGGCCGCAGCCGTGGCCCGCGGCGGGCCAGTGATGCCGCTCTATATCCGCGACGAGACGGCAGACGGCGATTGGCGCCCGGGGGCCGCGGCGCGCTGGTGGCTGGCGTCGAGCCTCGACGTGCTCGAGGCAGACCTCTCGGCGCGGGGCGGCCGGTTGGTGCGGCGTCAGGGTGAGAGCCTCGCCGTCTTCCGTGAGGTGCTGGCCCTGACAGGGGCCGATGCCGTCTTTTGGAACCGCCGCTACACCCCCGCCGGGATCGCCCGGGACACAGCCGTCAAGGCGGCGCTCCGGCACGCCGGCATCGGGGCGCAGAGTTTCAAGGCCTGCGTCCTGGTGGAGCCGATGCAGGTCACCGGCCACGTCCCCTCCTTCTCCCGGTTTTTCGAGCGCTGGCGTGGTCTCCGCGAGCCCGTGCCGCCGCTGGCCGCACCCGAGCGGCTGGCGACACCGGCGCTGGAGAGCGAGCGGCTCGCACTCCTGCCACCCGATGCGCCGTTCTGGACGCCGAAGCTCGACGCGTCCTGGTCGATCGGCGAGGCGGCGGCCCGGGCCCGCCTCGCCGACTTCGTCGAGACCGGTGTTCGGCATTATGCCAAGGGGCGGCATCTGCCAGCCGCAGGCCACGTCTCGGGCCTCTCACCGCATCTGGCGATGGGCGAGATCAGCCCTGCCGCCGTCCTTCGCGCCGTGCCGGAACGCCTGGGCTTCGCCTTCATCCGCCAACTCGCCTGGCGTGACTACGCCACGTTCCTGCTGTTTCGGGAGCCACTTTTGCCCGAGCGCGAACTGCTGCCGGGGCGCCGGGCGATCGCCTGGCGGGACGATCCCGCGGCACTCGGCAGCTGGCAGCGGGGCGAGACGGGCTACGAGTTGGTCGATGCCGGGATGCGCCAGCTCTGGGCCACAGGCTGGATGCACAACCGGGTGCGGATGGTCACGGCCTCCTTTCTCACCAAGCATCTGCTGATCGATTGGCGGTACGGCCAGCGCTGGTTCTGGGAGACGCTGGTCGATGCCGATCTCGCCAACAACGCCATGGGCTGGCAGTGGTCGGCCAGTGTCGGGACCGATGCGCCAGACTTCGTCCGCATCTTCGATCCCGTGGCCCAGGCCCTGAAGTTCGACGCCGACGGTGCCTATCGCCACCGCTGGCTCGGCGACGCGCCGCGGCCGGCACCAATCGTCGAGCACAAGGCGGCGCGGGCGCGGGCGCTCGCGGCCTACGGCGCCGCCGATGGGGCCGTCGATGGGGCAGCCGATGGGGCCGGTTGAGGGTCCGGCAGGCTGACGACGAACACGCTGCCGCCGCCCTCGGCCGCCTCGACCTCGAGCGTGCAACCCACGTGTTCAGCGATGCGCCTCGCGATGGTCAGGCCCATCCCGCATCCCGGAATAGCGTCTCGCGTGTGCAGGCGCTGGAAGGGCTCGAAGATCCGAGCGCGGAAGCGGGGATCGATGCCGATGCCGTTGTCGGCGACGGTGATGCTTCCCGTATTGCCGCCGATGCGGATCAGCGGCGGCGCGCTGCCGCGATAGCGGAGCGCATTCTCGACGAGGATCGTGAAGAGCCGGCGCCAGAGCTTGCGGCTGCCGCGCCCCACCGGCAACGTACGCACCTCGATACGGCCCCCCGCCTCCTCGAGCTCTCGGCCGAGGCTCGCGATCACCTTGTCGAGGACACTGCCGAGGTCGACCGGCTCCGGCGAGCAGGGCTCCTTGCCGACCCGGCCCAACTCCAGCAGCGCGGCCAGCATGGCTTCGAGCCTCGATGCCGCGTCGACCGCAAAGCCGATGAACTCGCGAGCTTCGGCATCGAGCGCCGGCGCGTGCCGCCGCTCCAGGAGAGCCAGGAAGCTCTTGATGGTCCGTGCCGGTTCCGCGAGATCGTGCCCAGCGGCATCGAGCCAACGGTCGAGCTCGGCGCGAACCGCCGCGGTGTCGTCTCGCGCATCCA
>SLRI01000508.1 GCA_007131045.1 Rhodospirillales bacterium | reverse complement strand
GAGAACTTTTGGCGGCGCCGAAATAGAGTTCGTGTGCGACGATCACCGACGTCACGACGCTGCCTGCTGCCCGGCTCGTCAGATGACGTGCAACTGGTGACCGGCGGCGTGGATCGAGTAAGGCGATAACGATATTGGTGTCGAGCAGATGGCGCATCAGCGAAGCAGAGACTCCAGAGCCGGCCTGCTCTCTTCCGATGGCTGCTCGCGCCCTTCGGGAAAGCAGTCGGCAAAGCGCTCCACATCGACGTCATCCAGCGCCCGGATGAGCCGCGACCAATCCGCCCGAGCCTTTGGTCGCAAGATCAGCCTCTCGCCGTCGCGCGAGATCTCCACCTCGTCGGTGTCGAGCCGGTACTTCGCCGGCAGTCGCACCGCCTGCGAGCGGCCCGCCATGAAGACCTTTGCGATGTCGGCCATTTGTCCTTCAACGATGCCTGTTCGAGTGTACACCGCCGGCCCTCGTCGCCGCAACGCCGCCACGCGGCCTCTTGCGCCACCAGCCGAAATGCGCCTCTCTCCCCCGACGCAGCGCAGCAGGGCGTCCGCCCGAGGAGAATAGATGCCCGACCCCGCCCGCACCCCGCGCTTGGCCGTCCTGATCGACGCCGACAATGCCTCCGCACAGATCGCCATGGGCCTGTTCGAGGAGATCGCCAAGATCGGCGAAGCCAGCGTGCGGCGCATCTACGGCGATTTCTCCTCGACCCGGCTCAGGGGCTGGACCGACGTCTTGGCCAAGCACGCTATCATGCCGCACCAGACCTTCGCCTACACCACCGGCAAGAACGCCTCGGACATCGCCCTCGTGATCGACGCCATGGACCTCCTGCACAGCGGCCGCTTCGACGGTTTCTGCCTCGTCTCCTCCGACAGCGATTTCACCCGCCTGGCTGCGCGCATCCGCGAGGACGGCATCGACGTCTACGGCTTCGGCGAGCAGAAGACGCCGGAAAGCTTCCGTCAGGCCTGCCGCCGCTTCGTCTACACCGAGAACCTCCTGCCTGCCGCGGTCGAGCCCGACCAGTCCGCCGCCCCCAAGGCCAAGCCCAAAAAGGCGCTGAAGGCCTCGAGTGACGCGGTGAGCCTGCTACAAAAGGCCATCGACCAGCTCGACGACGACGATGGCTGGGTCCACCTCAGCACGGTCAGGAACCGCCTCGTCGACATGGCCCCCGACTTCGACCCGCGCACCTACGGCCACGCCAAGCTGAGCACGCTGGTCGAGAAATCCGGTGCCTTCGAGCTGCGCCGCGAGGACAAGGGCGGGGTCTACATCCGCAGCCGGCCCGAGCAGAGCGAGCCCAAGGGCAAGCAGCGGGGGAAATGATTTCCCCCGGGACCCCCTCGTCTTTTTGTGGCTGACCCTCAGCCGCCGCTCGAGCCCATCTCCCGGCGATGCCGCGCCGTCTGGGCGGCAACCGCCAGGACCAGGAGAATGCCGAGGAAGACCTGCTGGATGAAGAACCCGGCGCCGGCGAGGATCAGGCCGTTGTTGAGCACCGCGATCAAGACCATGCCGAGCACCACGCCCCACATCGTCCCCTTGCCGCCGAACAGCAGCGTGCCGCCGAGCACCACGCCGCCGATCACGTGCAGCTCGAGCCCGACGCCGACGGTGGGGTGTGCCGCATCCAGCCGGCCGAGGAAGACCAGGGCACCCAGCCCGACCAGCAGGCCCTGAAAGCCGAAGAAGATGGTCTTCCACAAGCGGACATTGATGCCGGCGAGCGTCGCCGCCTCCTCGTTGCCGCCGATCGCGACCGCATAGCGGCCCATCCGGGTGAAGTGGTAGAGGAGCGAGCCGATGGCGGCGACCGAAAGGGCGATGATCACCGGTACCGGCACCGGCCCCACCGTGCCCTGGCCGAGATAGGTGATGAATTCCGGAAAGCGGCTGACCGTGGTGCCGTAGAGATACTCGTTCACCAGCCCGCGATAGGTCACCAGCATGCCGAGCGTGGCGAGCAGTGCGGGCACGCCCAGGATGGTGACCAAGAGGCCGTTGACCAGCCCGAGCCCGAGGCCGACGGCGAGCGCCATCAGGATCGCGATCCAGATCGCCCCACCGTTGAAGAGGTAGGTGCCGACCAGCGCCATCACCAAGGCCATCATCGAGCCGACCGAGAGGTCGATGTTGCGCGAGGTCATGACGAAGGCCTGCCCGACGCCGATGATGATGTAGATCGAGGTGGCGCGCAGGATGTTGTAGATGTTGACCTCGGTGAAGAACCGGTCGGACAGGAGCGACATCACGATGATCAGGACGATCAGCGGGATGGTCAGGATGTTGCTGCGCTCGATCAGCCGCCAGACGCGGATGTGGAGCGACGGCTCGGCGGGGCGGGCGACGGTCTCTGTCGACATGGCTGCTCTCTGCTGGGCGGCTCTCAGGCGTGGCCGACAGCGCCGCGGCTGCCGGTGATGTAGGCGACGACCTCGTCCGGGCTGGTCGCGTCCGCCCGGCAATCGAGCACCTTGCGGCCCAGGCGCAGCACGACGATGCGGTCGCAAACCTGGAACACGTGCTCGAGATTGTGGCTGATGACGATCGCCGGGATGCCGCTGTCACAGGTGCGGCGGATGATCCGCTGGACCTCGGCCGACTGCTCGGCGCCGAGCGCCGCCGTCGGCTCGTCGAGCAGCAGGAGCTTGCTGCCCCAATGCACCGCCCGTGCGATCGCCGCCGCCTGCCGCTGTCCGCCGGACATCCGGTGCACGGGCTCCGACTCGAGCCCCGGGATCCGGATGTGCAGCCGGGCCATCACCTCCTTGGTCTTGGCCTTCATCAAGGGTGTATCGAGGATCTGAAAGAGATCGCCCAAGAAGCCGAACCGGTTGGGCTCGCGGCCGAGGTAGAGGTTGCCGTCGACCCGGAGCTGATTGACCAGCGCCAGATGCTGGTAGACCGTCTCGATCCCCCGCTCGCGCGCCTCGTGCGGCGTGCTCATGGCGAGCGTCCGGCCATCCATCAGTATCTCGCCCTCGTCCGGCTGGTAGACGCCCGAGATGATCTTGATCAGGGTCGATTTGCCCGCACCGTTGTCGCCGACCAGGCCCAGGACCTCGCCTGGATGCACGGCGACCGACACCCCGTCCAGGGCCCGGACGGCTTCGAAGTTCTTGCTGATGTCCCGTACCTCGAGCACCGGTGTGGTGCCCGAACGCGGCGCCTCGGCGGCTGCGGGTTGCGTCGCCATGCTCTTCCCGTTCATCTCTGGCTCGGTGGCCACGAGGGCGGGGCCGGCACCCCGACCCTCGGACCTCACCCGAAGCGGCAGCTCAGCTGCCGGCGTGCTCGTCCCAGACCTCGGCCGGGATGTTGCGGCGGAATTCGGGCTCATCCAGCGTCGCGATCGGGAAGAACTCGAAGACGCTGGCGGCATCGTGCACCACCACCTGCTCGCCGAAGTTCAGCTTCTCGATCTCGGCGTCGTCGCCGTGCTCGAGATGCG
>SLRI01000410.1 GCA_007131045.1 Rhodospirillales bacterium | reverse complement strand
GTCGGGCCGCCGCGACCGGAACGAGCGGATCGCCCGGGCGTTGAGCCGGGTCGGGCTCGACCCGGCGGACGCGAAAAAATACCCGCACGAGTTCTCGGGCGGCCAGCGCCAGCGGATCTCGATCGCCAGAGCACTCGCCGGCGAGCCGGAGTTCCTGGTCTGCGACGAGCCGACCTCGGCGCTCGACGTCTCGGTCCAGGCGCAGATTCTGAACCTGATGAAGGACCTGCAGCGCCGGCTCGGGCTCACCTACCTCTTCATCAGCCACAATCTCGCGGTCGTCGAGCACATGGCCGATCAGGTCGGGGTGATGTATCTCGGCCGGCTGGCCGAGGTGGCGCCCAAGCGCGAGCTCTTCGCGCGGCCCAGGCATCCCTATACCAGGCTGCTCCTGGAGACCATTCCGGACCTGACGATGGCCGGAACCTCGCGTGCGCCGCTCACCGGCGAGGTGCCGAGCCCGCTCGATCCACCCACCGGCTGCGCCTTTCACCCGCGCTGTCCGCTGGCCTTCGCGCGCTGCTCTCGCGAGCGGCCGGAATTGCGCCCGGACGGGCCCAGCTTCGCCGCCTGCCACGCGGTCGAGGAGGGGCGGGTCGCCGCGTGAGCCGGTGCCGCCGCGTCAGACCGCTTGGCGGTGACTGTCCTGCAGAAGTGCCTGGATGTCGTCGCTCGCCCGCTCGAGCAGGCGCAGCACCCGGGCGTCGCCGTAGTCGTAGAAGAGATCCTGGGGATCGGCCGAGGTCTGGTTGCGAAAGCGGCTGAGCGCCAGATCGAGGACCGCGTGGATCGAATCGAGGGCACGCGCCGGGGTGGTCAAGAGCTCGTTCTCGAGCTCCTCGATCCGCTGGTCGAGCTGCTCGAGCTCGCGGTCGAGTTCGTCGAGGCCGGCATCGCTCTCGGCCCGGCTCATCTCCTGCATCATGCCGCGGATTTCGCTCGTCGACATGCCGGCGAGCTGCAAGGGCGCGAAGGCCCATTCGGGCAGGCTGCGGCGCAGCCGGTCCTGCCGTTCCAGCAAAATATCGCGTCGCCGCTGCAGGTCGGAAATACGGCGAACCAGGAGTGTCGAACTATTGATGACAGTCATGATCGAGATCCTCACCTCGTCGGTCGATCGTTCGGTCTCGCCTGCGGCTCCAGTGGCCCCGGGGGTGCCACCGGATTAGACGGGCCGACGACCTGTTCCTCGATTTTTAGTCGTACTTCGATATGACTGTCAACAAGCTGCAAGTATTTATCGTAATGCCATTTGAGTAAAAGGAAGATAAAATTTTACGGAAATTTAATTACTTTTGTGCTTGTTCGCGCCCGGCGGTTGCGCGAAAGCTGCGACGGCCGGCGATGATGGCAACGATCGGCACGAGCGCCCGGGTTGCAAACGAGCGCGTGGGCTGCAAGGGGTCGGGGCGGGATGGCGAAGGGGTACGGCATTGACTGAGCATCTGGGACGGCGGCTGCTGCCGGGCGGCGATGGGCCGGGCGACGGCGGTGCGGCGAAGCCACCGTCGCTGTTACGCCGCCTGCGCGCCTACCTGTTCACCGGGATCATCGTCACCGCACCGGTCGGCATCACCTTCCTGATCGTCTGGCAGATACTCGATTTCCTCGACACGATGACCAGCCGGCTGATCCCGGCCCGCTACGATCCCTCGAACTACCTGCCGTTCGGTGTGCCGGGCATCGGCATCGTCCTCGCACTCGTGCTGTTGACCTTCATCGGCTGGTTCGCCGCGGGCTTCGTCGGCCGCTCGTTGATGCGGATGGGCGAGCGGGTCCTCGATGCGATGCCGGTGGTGCGCTCGATCTACAGTGCCTTGAAGCAGATCTTCGAGACGGTGCTGGCCGAGAGCTCGCGCTCGTTTCGCGAGGTGGTGATGATCGAGTGGCCGCGCCGCGGGGTCTGGGTGATCGGCTTCGTCACCGGGCCGACCAAGGGCGAGATCGCCGAGCGCTTCGACGGCGACTTCCTCAACATCTTCGTGCCGACGACGCCCAACCCCACCTCGGGCTTTCTCGTCTTCGTCCCGGCGCGCGACACGATTCGCCTCGACATGGCGGTCGAGGACGGCATCAAGCTCGTCATTTCGGGTGGCATCGTGGTGCCGCCGGTGCAGATCGCCCCTCCGGCGGGGCCGATCGCCGCTCAGCCGGCAGCCAGCGAATCCAAGGCCTCGTAGCGCTCGAACAGATGGAGCAGCAGGCGCAGCCGCTGGAGCCTTTCGGCGGGGCGGCCGGCTTCGTCCACCATCACCCGCTGCACCGCGGTCTGCGCCAGCGCCACGAGATCGCCGTCGGTGGCAAGATCGGCAAAGCGCAGCTCGGGCAGGCCGCTCTGCCGCGCCCCCAAGACCTCGCCGGGCCCGCGCAGCCGGAGATCCTCCTCGGCAAGCCGGAAGCCGTCGTCGCAGTCCTTGAGGATCTCGAGCCTCGCCCGCGCCGGGCCGGCCAAGGGCGGGTCGTAGAGTAGGAGGCAGAAGGACGGCCGGCTGCCGCGACCGACCCGGCCGCGCAGCTGGTGCAGCTGGGCGAGGCCGAAGCGGGCCGCCCCGTCGATCACGATGATCGTGGCCTCGGCAACGTCCACACCGACCTCGATCACCGTGGTGGCGACCAGGAGCCGCGTCTCGCCCGAAGCGAAGCCGGCCATGGCGGCGGCCTTCTCCCCGGGCTTCAGCCGGCCGTGGACGAGGCCGACCGCGTCGCCGAACAACCCCTCGAGCTCGGCGAAGCGCAGCTCGGCCGCGTTGTCGCTGGCGTCCTCGGCGTCTGCCGCAGCCTCGATGCTCGGGCAGATCCAATAGACCTGCTCGCCCCGCTCGATCGCTGCCGCCAGCCGCTCGATCACGTCGTCGATGCGGCGGCGGGGGATGATCGCCGTGGTGATCGGCTGGCGGCCGGGCGGCTTCTCGTCGAGCCTGGAGGTCGCGACGTCGCCGTAAGCCGCGAGCACCAGGCTCCGGGGGATCGGGGTCGCGGTCATCGAGAGGAGGTGCACGGCCCGGCCCTTGGCGACCAGCCCGAGCCGCTGCGCCACGCCGAAGCGGTGCTGCTCGTCGATGACGGCGAGCGCCAGATTCTCGAAGGTGACGCCGGCCTGGAAGAGCGCATGCGTGCCGACGACGATCCGGGCCTCACCGCTCGCGATCTCCTCCAGCAGCCGGCGGCGCCGGGCCGGCGGGTCGCCGCCGACGAGCAGCGCCACCTCGACGCCCAGAGGCTCGGCCAGTGCCCTCAGGCCCTCGGCGTGCTGGCGGGCCAAGACCTCGGTCGGCGCCATCAGGGCTGCCTGAAAGCCGGCATCGACCGCATGCAGCATGGCGTGCAGCGCCACCAGCGTCTTGCCGCTGCCGACATCGCCCATCAACAGGCGGGCCATCGCCCGGGGCCGGGCCATCTCACCCGCGATCTCCGCCATCGCCCGGGCCTGCGCTCCTGTGGGCCGGAAAGGCAGCGCC
>SLRI01000273.1 GCA_007131045.1 Rhodospirillales bacterium | reverse complement strand
CGATGCGCTCGACCGTTCGGCGAACCCCGTCCGGCATGGCCGCCTCGTGCAGCACTCCGTCCTCGCCCAGCACGCAAAAAACCGCATCCTCGCCGGTGGTCGAGGTGATCAGCACCCGCATGCCGGGCCACGCGAGCTTTTGGTCGATCGTGCGGATCACCGAGAACGGATCGGTTATGTCGGTGCCACCCCAACCCAGCCCGGGACCCGCCACCTGAAAATAGCGACCGGGCGTCGATTTCCGCCCCTCGATCTTGATGCCCGTCGGCGGCATGTCGAGGCAGCGGCCGGCCTGGTGCTCGGTCAGCACGCCGGTGATGTGATCGTCCAGGACGATCACCTCGTCCACCTGGCCGAACCACTGTCGGGCGAAGATGCCGACCGTGGCCGAGCCGCAGCCGACCCGCATGCGCTCCTCGGGCTTGCCGTTGACGATCGGCGCCCTGCCCGCCTGAACGACCACCGTGGCACCGGCCTCGATATCGAGCTCGACCGCCTCGCCGGCGCAGAGCCGGAGCAGCGCGTCACAGGTCGCGTTGCCCGCCTTCTTGGTGGTGCCGGTCAGATGATGCACCCCGCCCAGGGACAGCATCTGCGAGCCGTACTCGGCAGTGGTCACGTGGCCGACCGGCTCGCCCGCCATGCTGACCGGGCTGCGCTCGGGCCCGAGATGACGATCCGTGTCGATCTTCACCTTGCAGCCGCAATAGGAGAAGATGCCCTCGGAGACCACGGTGACCGTGTCGACGCCCCGATAGCTGGAGCTGACGATGAAGGGCGCGGGCTTGTAGTCCGGATAGGTCGTGCCGGCACCGATTCCGGTCACGAACGTCTCGACCCGTGGCCCCGGGTCGCCGTCCCACTCCAGCTCCGCGAACGGCACCATCTCGCCACCCAGGTCGACGATGCGCTCGGCGAAGAGTACCGGGTCGGTGCGGACCAGCGCGCCGTTCTCGTTGGCGTAGCGGCTGCACGCACCCGCCCTGCCCGGGCGTATGCGGCAGAGAACCGGGCAGGCATCGCAGCGGACGATGCCGCCTTCCTCCCGGGCCCCGAAACGCTCGGTCATGTCCGTCATGGCCGCACCCCCGCCGCCGGCCCCGCCGCCCGTAAAGCAGCATGAACGCGATGCGGCAGTGCCGGGACCTTCGCGACCCGCACGCCCGTGGCATCGAAGATCGCGTTCATGATCGCGGGTGCTGTCGGGATCAGCGCGTGCTCGCCGACTCCCTTGGCCCCGAACGGGCCGAGCGGCTCCGCAGCCTCGATCAGGTGAATTTCGACCGCCGGCATGTCGCCCACGGTCGGGATCAGGTAGTCGTGCAGGTTCTCCGTCCGGCCAGGGACGAACTCCTCCATGAGCGCCAGGCCCAGGCCCTGTGCGATGCCGCCGATGATCTGGCCCTCGACCTGGGTCGGGTTGATCACGCGGCCGACGTCGTAGGCGGCGACGATCGCCTCGACCGTCACCGTGCCGAGCTCGAGATCGACGGCCACGGCAGCGAGCTGGGCGCCGAAGCCGTAGGTGGCATAAGGGGCACCCTTGCCGCCCTCGATCGGGGTCGCCGGCGGATCGAAGGTCGCCCGGGCCTCGAGCGCCACATCGGGTTCGGCACCCTCGACGGGTGGCAGCTCGCCGAGCGCGATGGTGCGCACATGCTCGCCGTCGATGACCTCCACGCGGCCTTCGCCGAGGCTGATCCGCGCTTCGGGCCCGGCATTGGCGAGGCGCAGGATCTGGGCGCGCAACGCCTCGCCGGCGAGCTGTGTGGCGCGGCCGGAGACGAAAGTCTGGCGCGAGGCCGAGGACTTGCCGCAATCGAAGGTGAGGTCGGTATCGGCGCCGGTGCTGTCGATCGCCTCGAGCGGCACGCCCAGCGCCTCGGCGAGGATCTGCGGCATGATGGTGTTGGCACCCTGGCCGATATCCTGCACGCCGTTGCGAAAGAGAATCCGGCCGTTGCGCAGCAGGCTCACCCGCTGGGTCGAGGGATTGCTCATGCCGGTATTGCCGCAGCCGTACCAGACAGAGGCGAGGCCGACACCGCGGCGCGCGACGCCCTCGCCCCGGCCCCGCGCCCGCAGCCGCTGCCAGGCGGGGCGCAGGGCCTCGAGACACTCGACGAGGCCGACGCTCTTCAGGACCTGGCCCGACGCCGTGGCACCGCCGGGACGGAGCGCATTCTTCAGCCGAAACTCGAGCGGGTCGAGCTCCAGCCGGCGCGCCAGCTCGTCATAGGCCTGCTCGACCGCGAGCAGTGCCTGGGGCACGCCGAAGCCGCGAAAGGCGCCGCTCGGCTGGGCGTTGGTCAAGATCGCCCGGGTCCTTGCTCGAACGTTGGGCACGGCATAGGGCCCCGGCGCATGTATAGGCACGCGGCCGGCGACGGTCGGGCCCCAGGAGGCATAGGCGCCGGTGTCGAAATCGCCAGCGAAGTCGAGGGCGGTGATCCGGCCCGCGGCGTCTGCCCCGGCCGTCACCCGGATCGCGGCGGGATGCCGCTTGGTGGTCGAGGCCATGCTCTCGGTGCGGCTGTAGACGCAGGCGACCGGGCGATCGAGGAGCCAGGCGGCGACAGCGACCAGCGGCTGGACCGCGACGTCGAGCTTGCCGCCGAACCCGCCGCCGCAGGCCGAGGGACGGATGCGCACCCGGGCGGGCTCGATGCCGAGCACATTGGCGACCTCGTCACGGTCGAGATAGGGGCTCTGGGTCGAGACGGTGACCTCCAGCCGCTCGCCGACCCGCACGGCCCAGCCGGCCTCGGGCTCGAGATAGGCATGCTCCACGAAGCTGGTCTCGAGCTCGATCACCGCCGTGACCGAAGCATCGACCAGGGCACGTTCGACATCGCCCGCCGCCAGCCCGCCTTCGGTCAGGATGTTGCCCGGCCGATCGGCATGCAGGTCGGGTGCGCGGCCGTTTCGAGCCGAAGCGAAGTCGACCGGATCGAGCGGCTGCCAGGTGATCGGCAGATCGGCATCGTCGATCGCCGCGATGGAAGAGGCCGGGCCGACCAATGCCGCCACCGCCTCGCCGCGAAACCGGACATGCTCTCGGGCCAAGACCGGCTGGTCCTTGCGATCAGGGAAGATGGCAAAGCCGTTGACGCCCGGAATGTCGGCCGCGGTCAGCACGCGGGCGCCGCAGCGTGCCTCGATCGCCCCCAAATCGCCGAGTACGAACCGGGCCCGGGCAAACGGCGAGCGGACGACCCGCAGGCGCCAGGCATCGGCGGGCACCGCATCGGCGCCGAAGAGCTCGGTGCCGTCGACCTTGCGGCGCCCGTCGAGCTTGAGCACGGGACGGCCGACGACGGCCAGCTCCCGCTCGCTCCACGGCCGCGCCGGGACTGCGTCGTCGCCATCCCCCCGCATGTCACGTATCTCGTTGGCGGCACCATCGGGCCTGCGACGAGCCGCGCCGGCCGAACCCGGTCGCATTTCCTGAACCTCGTT
>SLRI01000575.1 GCA_007131045.1 Rhodospirillales bacterium | reverse complement strand
TCCTCTTCGGCTTCCTGCTCGAACCTCTCATCACCGATCTGCGTATCGGCTGAGGGGCGCGTCCTCCGGCTCGGCCGGCAGGCGCGGCTGGCGGCCTCGCGCCACATTCTGCCACGCGCTCAGGCCACCACGCGCCGCTCGACCGACCAACGGCTGCCGACCGCCCGGCGGCAGCCCGTCAGTGGATCAGTCGGTGATTTCAGTTCGCAGCGGCGCGTTCGCCTTCGGCCTTCGACCCGCCCGCCTTGCCGCCGTTCGACTGGTCGCGGCTCGCCCCGGCGCCGGCAGCCTGGGCGTTGTTGGCCTCGGCCAAGCGCTCGACGCAGGTCTCGGTCAGCTCGCGGCCCCTGTCGAGCAGCTTTTGCGCTTCTTCGAGATAGTCGTCGCGCGCGGTCTCGACGAAGGCGCTCTGCAGCTCCATCACCGCCTGCACATCGCGGCATTCGGCCATCCGCTTGGCGATCTCGATGTCCTTGCGCATCCGCTCGCCGACGAAGGAGAGGTAGTCGCGCTGGATCTGGCCCATGCCCACCAGCCATTCGCGCTGCATCTCGAGCATCGTCTGGCCGTAGACGGCACCCAGGAAATTCGGGTCCATGGCCGGGAACGCCGCAGCGTCACCGGCATGCTCGGCGCTCGAGGAGCGCTTGGTCGCGGTCATTAGTGTCTCCCTCCGTACAATTGCTCGATCATGCCCGACTGGCATGAATCGGCACCAAGATACGGTCAGAGGGACTACCGACGGAACCGAGAATATCTTCAAATCGTTCTCGTGTCCGCCTGGGACGCGACACCCATCTCGCCGCGATCAACCGCTGCCGTCTCGCCGCGATCAACCGCCGAACGGCGCGTTCAGGCGGACCACGGTGAAGTTGAGGAAGGCTGCGAAGCTCACCCAGGCGAGGTAGGGGACCAGAAGCCAGACCGCCCGGGTAGAGTAGGGCCGGACCACCAGCATCAAGACCACGATCGAGGCCCAGAGCACGCCGACCTCGACCAGGGCCCAGTCGGGTCGTCTCAGCCCGAAGAAGAGCTGGCTCCAAAGCAGGTTCAAAAAGGCGTTGAAGGCGAAGAAGAAGACGATCCGGGTGCGCGCCCAGCCCAAGGGTGCCCTGATCCAGGCCTCGACCGCGGCCAGGGCGGTGAGCGCGTAGATGATCGTCCAGGCCGGGCCGAACAGCCAGTCGGGCGGCTGCCAGGCGGGCTTTTCGAGGGCCTGGTACCAGGGGCCGACATCGGTCGCGGCACCGCCGAGTGCGGCGACCAGCAGGGCCGCACCGAAGGCGACGAGGATCGGCTTCCAGCGACGGCGGCGTTGCACGGTCAAGCCTTGGCGAGCCCCGAGAGGTGGGCCAGGTTCTTGAAGAAGATCCGCACATGCGCCAACGGCTTGGCCTTGACCAGTTCCTTGTCCATGTAGGCGTCGAAGGTGAGCTCCTGGACGTCCTTGTCCTTGCAGATGGTGACGAAGCGCTCGCGCCGGTTGTCGTTGATGTACCAGTAGTCCTGCATGATCCCGAGGATCCAGAAGACCGGCCCGTGGGTGCGCATGAAGCGGCGCCGCGCGGATTTCAGCGCCTTGGCGTCGCCGGTGCGGCAGAGCTCGTCGATCGCATCGGCCGCCAGCCGGCCGCCGGTCATGGCGTAGAAGATCCCCTCGCCCGAGGAGGGCGCCACGCAGCCGGCGGCGTCGCCGGCGAGCAGCACGTCCTTGCCGTTGTCCCAGCGCTTGTGCGGCTCGAGCGGCAGGGGAGCGCCCTCGGTGCGGATGGTCTCGGCATCCTCGAGGCCGAGCTTCTCGCGCAACTCGCTCGTCGATTTGCGCAGCGAGAAGCCCTTGACCGCGGTGCCCATGCCGATGCTCGTGGTCTTGCCGTGCGGAAAGACCCAGCTGTAGAAGTCGGGTGAATATTTGCCGTCGTAGATGACGTCGCAGCGGGTGGGATCGAACTTCTCGGTCTTCTCCGCCGGCGAGCGGACGATCTCGTGATAGGCGAAGACCTTGCGCATGGTCTCGGCTCCGGGCACGTTGCCGTGCTTGGCGACCTGCGAGTTGGCGCCGTCGGCGCCGATCACCGTCCGCGTGCGGACCGCGTGGCGCTCGGTGCTGCCGTCCTCGTGCCTGACGTCGAAATGGACGACGGCGGTGCCCTTCTCGTCGCGCTCGATCCGGGTGAAGGTGCCGGTGCGGCGGGTGGCCCCGGCGGAGACGGCACGGCTGCGCAGCCATTCGTCGAAGACCTCGCGATCGACCATGCCGACGAAGCCGCCGCCGATCGGGATGTCGACGTGGCGATAGGTGGGCGAGACCATCCGGGCTTGCGTGACGCGGGCGACCAGGAGTTGCGGTGGGATCGCGAACTCGTCGATCAGCCTGGGCGGGATGGCGCCGCCGCAGGGCTTGATCCGGCCGCCGCGCTCGAGCAGCAGGACGTTGCGCTTCTTGCGGGCGAGATCGGCCGCCGCCGTGGCCCCCGCCGGGCCGCCGCCGACCACCACGCAATCGAACATCTCCGGGGCCAAAGCTTCCGAGGTCAGGGTCATCTCAGTTTCCTCCGAGCCCGGCGGCATAGCCACCGCCGGCTTTCTTGATGTCGAGCCGGCGCCGCGCCTCGGCGATCTGCCCGATTCGGGCGGCGAGCACGGCGGCGAAGACGAAGGTCAGGGCCTCCGCCAGGAAAACGACGGAATAGGCGATCAGCTGCGATTGCATCAGCCAGCGGATCAGATCGACGCCGCCGGTCGCCACCAGCCCGCCGAGGCCGACGGCGATCGCCTGTGCGGCGCCGAACAGCCCCATGCGGATGCCTTCACGGCGCGCCCGGCCGGCATCGACCAGGCTCATCATCGAGCCGATCGCGGCGACCGCGAAAATGCCGAGCCCGGCGCCGAGGAGAAACACCACCAGCCGGAGCGGAAAGGCCGCCGGGCCGATGAAGCCGGCCGCCGCCAGCATCGAGAGGGCCACGGCCGAGCCCATGCAGCCGCCGATCATCCAGCTGCGCAGATTGCCGAGCCTGGAGCCGAGGCCGCCGACCAGCAGCATGCCGAGCAGGACCCCCTGGTACTGGAAGCTCGAGAGCTGGGTGCTCTGCCCCGGGGTGAGGCCGAAGACGGCACCGGCGAACGGCTCGAGGATCAGGTCCTGGGCGCCGTAGGCGAGCATCGAGACGAAGACGAAGACGGTGAACTGCCGGGCGACGGGCTCGGCCCAGACCTCGCGGATCGCCTGGCGGAACGGCGGTGCCGCGGCACCGGCCCGGGTGGGCATGGCGGCGGCCGTCACCTGCTCGACGCTGGGCACGTTCTCGGGTTCGGGGTCGGGCTCGGCGGCGGAAGTCGGTTGCCAGCCCTGGTGATGGCCTTCGACGCCCCAGACGGCGATGATGGCCACCAGGAAGGCGACGAGCGAGACACCGCCGCTGACGGCGACCAGGCGGGCGGGCGAGAACGGGTCGAG